>JAGWRX010000024.1 GCA_028876395.1 Acidobacteriota bacterium | reverse complement strand
CGGCGCCCGGAATGTACGAGTTGTCGGCGCGATTGTTGCTGTATGTCTTCGTCTTCGAGACCGTACCCACGCCGGCTACATACGAAGTGCTCGATACCGGGTGCGTGCCGAGGATGTAATTGACGGCGCGCAGTGTATATTCGGGCCCGACAAGATCCGGAAACGTCTTGTGCAGAAAGTACATCCGGATAGCCATGTCAACCACGGCGCCCGACCCGCCCCAGGT
Source organism: Acidobacteriota bacterium (assembly GCA_028876395.1). GTDB lineage: Bacteria > Acidobacteriota > Terriglobia > Terriglobales > Acidobacteriaceae > Telmatobacter. The sequence goes on along the minus strand of JAGWRX010000024.1, from coordinate 70,894 downwards.
GCCCTGGCTCGGGGGCACGCCGAACGGGGTGGCGTCCAACTGCTTGTCCAGACCCGCCATGTATGTCTTCACAGCTTCCCGCATCTGATCCTTCGCGCTCGCGTCCAGATATGGCAATGCCCGGACTGCCGTCCAACCACGCATACCCATCTGCTGCGGAGTGATCATCTGAGGGAACAACTCCTTCAGGCGGGACTTGTAGGGCTCTGCGCCGTGTGTGGCAATGGTCAATTCCAGAGCCGCAGGCCAGTCCAGTCCGACGCCAAAGCCGCCACGGCCGAACCCGGCCGGCGGGGCTGTTTGCGCGGCAGGCGTGCCAGCACTTGTCGGAGCGCCCGAGCTGCCCTGTCGGTTATGAGCGCCTTGAGCGCCGGAGGCCACACCCTGAGACGCCGCCAGCACGCCGCCACCTACGGGAGCACGTGAGGGATTCTGTGTGGGATGAGCCTTCTCGTCGTTCCATGCTTTGATCGCAGTATCGAGGCAGTCTTTCGCCAGTGCGTCATCCCAGCCCTTCAGCACATCGGCCGCTGCAGCCAGCGCCGCGATGGCGTTCCACTGGAAATACGGGTTGTTGGTAGTGAAGATCCAACGGTCGTCCGGCTTGCCGGAGTAGTCGCCCTTCACTTCGTTCAGCCCGAGCTTCGGGTCATAGATGCGGCCGTCGGTTTTCGAGGCTCCGTCGCCCACCTGCGTGTACTGGCGCAGATCGGGTTCATGCGTGCCGCGGATCGCATGGCCGATATTGTGGAACTGCGCCAGGATGAGCAGCGCGCCGTGCTTCACTTGCTGCACCGTGTCCGGTACGCCATCGGGACGGTGCATCTCAACCTCACGCGCGGTTTCATCCACGGAAAGCTCGTCGTACTTGAGATTGAATTCGCGATACGCCAGAGCCAGGCTCTGAATCACGCTGAGTTGCGCAGGCTCCTCGAGGTCGAAGTCGCCGGCATCATACCAGCCGCCCACGTTCATTCCGGGAATATGATCGCCGCCTTTCCACTTTCCGTCCGTGGCCGTAGCCTGATTCCAGCCGTCGAATTGCTCCCCAACCACCGGCGCCATTCGGCCGTCGTCCAGGTGCGAAGCGCCGTGCCACATGCGGTAGCCTTCGCGAACGGAAACGTGATCCATCTGCTCCGCAAGGTGATGGTCCAGACTGTCCTGCCAGATGTTGGCGTACGCGTCTTTGGAGATGGGGAAGGACGCTGTTCGCTGGTCTGCGTACTCGATGACATAAAGGCCGGGGTCCTTCACCGGGGTGAAGTCGAATTTCGAATAAACGTAGCGCAGCCAAGGCGTTGACGGCGTGATCGGGCCCTCGAACACCTGCTTGTACGATCCGTCCTCCATCAGGCGCAGCACTTTGGCGGTCTTCGGGCCGTTGTACTTCGGGTCGAGTTCGAGCACCGCCACTTTGGGGAAATCCGGCGCATAACCCACCTGGCTGTGCGCAATCATCGGCGGCCGCGTCCAGTTCGGAATCACGTCCGGCCTGATGTGCCACACGATGGCGCCGGTGGTCTTGCCCGTTGGGATCAGCGAACGCAACACGAACCAGCCATTCTGCGCGCGGTCGCGTCCGTCGAACAGCATCAGGTCGGCCGTATCCGACTTCACGTTGACCCGGGCCAGCGCGTCGTCCACCCCCAACGTAATGCTCTTGCCCTCGGCGAACGGCAGCGGCTGCGTGTATCCCTTGGCCTTGTCCCAGTCCTCCAGGTAGTACGCTTTTTTGGGTTCATCAGCCAGCGGCAACACCTTGACCATCGGATCGTCAGGAGTTCGTGGGAAGATGCCGGCCTTGGTTCCGTCCACCAGGTAAGCCTTGCCCATGTAGATCGAGGGCAGGAACTCGAGGTTGAAGCCCGCCCGCCCGGCCAGTTTCTGCGGTAGCGGCTTGTCGAGATTGATGCTGACCCTCACGCCGCCTGGTTCCGCTATGACTTCCAGCGTGTAGCTGAGATCGAAGGTCGGGAACGCCAGGTCGGCGGTGAGCCGGTTGTTTGCCTTATCGGCATGGCGTCCTTTGAGGGTTGCCACCAGGTCCCACTGCTCGGGCGTGGGCATCAGGCGCACGTCGCCGTTGGTGGCAATGCGCTGCCCGTGGAGAATCATTTCCATGGCCGTATTCTTTTGGTCCACGAAAACGGGATGGTACGTGCTGTCGTAGAGAAAGACGCTAAAACCTTGCGTGTCGAGATAATTCTTGTCGGTCACCTTCATGGAAAGATCGGCGCTGAACAGGCTTGCGCCGGAGGTCACGGCCAAAAGAAGACAAACTCCGATTCGGGTGAGCATAGTTTGGAATCCAACTACTCCTTTGCGTGAACTTGACATGACATGCACACAATCTGGCGCCGTTTGTCCCCTGGCGCGGGGTTCTTGAGAGGGTTGCTAAACGATCGGAAGCAGCGCTCTCTTCGTGTTTGAGATTCTGGCTCAGAGCCGACCTTTCGTTACAAATCCGAGCCCGGAAGTTCGGTCATGGGCGCGGCGTTGGTTCTGAGTGGAAGAGTTCGACGGTACAGGCCGCGATGGTGCGGTCTGCATGACGGGAAAGCGATAGATTCCGACACTGATCGGCGCCACCGACAGGGTGGCGGGCACTTCGCCGATTGCGGTTTGCTTTATTTCGACCTGCGGCGGCTGGCCGACCTTGTTCGCAGTTTCGAGATTGTTGCCCGTCATCCGCCACAGCGTGGCGTTGCCGCTGAGGCGTACGCCGTCGACGGCAAGATCGAACTTCTGCTCGGAGTTTGTCGCGTTCACCACGGCGAGGGTGAGGAACTTCTGATCGGCACTGAGCGCCGCCACCATGTCCAGCGGATATGTGGGGCTGCCGGCGCTGGTCCGCGGAAGGTCACCCACGATGTGTTGCGTGGGGGCGGGCTGCGGATAATTGCCCGTGAGGGCGACGGGGATGGAGCCGGCGCCAAGGTGCTCGCCGTAGAGCTTAAAAAGCAGGCCGTTGGTGTTGAGCGTCGCGGCGGTCTGGTTGAAGTCCAGCGTGGAGACGCCCATGGTGAAGGCCGTCATGCGGAGGAAGTCGGTCTCGCGGAGCATTTCGTTGAAGACCATGGCGTAAGCGAGAGCGAGTTTGAGATTGGTCTGGCCGCCGGTGTAGGCGTATTCATCATTCGACATGAAGATGTGCTTCGTCTTCATCTCGGGATAACGCGTCTCATATTCCTGCCACTCTTCGCCCTTGAGGTGCACGCGATCGGATGGGCGTCGCACCCACTCGAGGTCCGTTTCCTGATCGGGCACGTAGCCGGCTTCGAGGCGTCCGACCTTGATTCCTTTCTCAGCGCGCTCGCGATCCCAGTGCACCCCGGCGCGCGTGTACCAGTGCTCAGTGATCCCGTCAAAGTTGCCCCAATCGTGTTTGAGGAAGCCGCAGGTCCAGTCCGCGTCGGAGCATATGCCGGCCTGATCGAGCGGAATGTGCCAGTCGGCAGCCACGCCTTCGAGGATCGCTTCTTCCGGCATGGAAGCGGAAGCCAGCAGCGTGATCGATGGATCGGCCGCGCGCATCGCTTTCGCAAATTCATTGTGCTTGAGCAGGTAGTACTTCAGGTCGGTGCGGCCGAGTTGCCACTGGCCATAGGGCTCGTTGCCGATGTCCCAGAGCTTGACGCGATACGGATCCGGATGTCCGTTTCGCGCGCGCATGGCGCCCATTGGCGTGCTGGTTGCGCCGTTCATGTATTCGACTTCTTCGGCGGCCGAGTGCGCGTCACCGAAACCGGCGTTGACGGTGATGTACGGCTCGACACCAATCAGTTTGCAGAACGTCATGAACTCATCCATGCCGACGTCGTTGGTCTGCATGGCGTTCCACGCGTAGTCGAAGTCCGGCGGCCGCCTGTCGCGCGGTCCAACGGAGTGATACCAGTTGAAGTCGGAGATGAAGTTGCCGCCTGGGAGTCGCCAGAAACCGGAGTGCAACTGCTTGAGCTGCGCAATAACTTCCGGGCGGAACCCGTCGAGGTTGTCGGCTGGCATCAGTGACACGGCGCCGACGTGGAAGCTACCGCTGCCAGCACCAGTGATCTCGAGTGCGCCGGCTCCGGTGCCGGCTCCTGCGGAAAACGTGAAAGGCACTTCCTTATATGTGATCGGGACTGCAGCGAGCGTAACGGTCTGCCGCTCGTTTGCGCCTTCACCCCAGACGAGCGCGACCTTCACCTTCACACCGGGTGTTGCGCGGAGCCAGATGTGGCCGCTGTACTTCTTCCCCTTTACCAGTGCGAAACCCGATTGGCGAATGCCGTGCGCTGCGGACGTGTCAACTTCGATGCGCGGGCTCTGTTCACCGACGAAGGGCCGCTCCTTGTCCATGACGACCGCCTGAGCAGAACCCACGGGTCGCCATTTTCGCAGCTGCATGTTGCGGAAGGGGCCGCCCTGGGCTGGCGGGGCAGCCTGCGTTTCCTCCTGCATAATCGGAAAGTAGAACTTGCGGTCGTCGAGCATCTCGGACCATAGGCTGCGATAGATCAGCGAGCCAATATGCTCGATGAACATGCCGTACTCATACGGAGACACGGGCCGCGCCGTTTGTCGTGTGTCGATGTTCACCTTGAGTTCCTGCTGCTGCGTTGCTGCATTTTGCTGGGCCGATCCGGTTTCAAGTGCGCCGGCGAGCAACAGCGTGGCCGCTGCAATCATGACGGTTCGATTCTTCATGCAACACTCCCTGCTATATCGTCGTTATGCGCGCTTCTTCCGACGCCAAAGGCATCAGAGACTCAGCGAAAAACCACACGGTAGGCGCTTCCACGGTCAAGGTGAATCACCCCGTCTGCGCCCACGGGAACGGTTCGTCCAGCGGCAGTCGTAACCCGGGCGATAGCCTGGCCTGCCGGCGGATTCAGCCGCATTGCTCCACCTGCCGTCGAGTGCAATTGCAGCGACGTGACCCTTCCGCTCTTCCAGCGCATATCGATGGCTAAGCCGCCGCGCACGCGCAGGCCTTCGACAGATCCTTCCGTCCACTGCTGAGGAAGCGCCGGGAGTAGCTCGATTTCGGATGCGTCGGGGAGCCAGCGCGACTGCACCAGAGCTTCGAGCATTCCATTCGCGGCGCCCAGGTTGCCGTCGATCTGGAAGAGGCCAGGCGGATGCGTGTCCATCAGGTTCGGAAAGGTGGATTGGCGGAACATCACCTGCAAACTGTCGTATGCCTGTTTGCCGTCATGCAGGTGATCCCAGTAATTCACGACCCAGGCACGAGACCATCCAGTCTGGCCGCCGCCGAAAGAAAGTCTTCGCTCCAGCGAAATGCGCGCAGCCTTTGCCAACTCCGGCGTGTGCTCAAGCGTTATCTGCGTTCCTGGAAAGAGCGCCCACAGGTGGGAAATGTGCCGGTGTCCCGGTTCGGGCTCGTCATAGTCACGCTGCCATTCCTGCAACTGTCCGTGTTTGCCCACTTTAAACGGCGGCAGCTTGTCCAGTGCGCTCCTTATTTGGTTCAGGAACTCCGCGTCTTGGCCCAGAATCCGTCCCGCATCGATCGTGCGCGTGAAAAGCTCGCGCACAATCTCGATGTCCATCGTTGGCCCCATCGTCAGTGAGTGGCCGGTTCCATCGGGCAGGCGATAGCGGTTCTCCGGCGAAATCGATGGCCCGGTCACGAGATGCCCCGATCCGTCATCCACGAGGTAATCGAGGAAGAAAAGGGATGCATCGTGCAGGATGGGCCATGCCCGCGCGCGCAGGAACTCCCTGTCGAGCGTGAATGCGTAGTGATCCCAGGCGTCCAGCGAAAGCCACGCGCCGCCCATCGGCCAGATGCCCCACTGATATCCGTCAATCGGGTCGGCATCTCCCCACAGGTCGGTGTTGTGATGAATCACGAAGCCGCGTGCGCCGTAGTAGGTGCGCGCAACTTGTGTTCCGGTACCTGTTGTTGGCTTGCGCACCATATTGATGAGGTTGATCAGCGGCAACATCGTGTCGCCGAGTCCCGCGGGTTCCGCAAGCCAGTAATTCATCTCGGTGTTGACGTTGATGGTGTACTTCGATCCCCACGGGTTGTCGATGCCTGCGGCCCAGATGCCCTGCAGGTTCGCAGGCAGTCCGTCCGGGCGCGACGAGCTGATCAACAGGTATCGCGCAAACTGAAAGTAGAGCTCCTGCAGGCCAAGATCGTCCGCGCCTTCACTCACGCGCTTCACGCGCTCATCCGTGGGCAGGGTATTGCCGGCATTCTGCGCGGCGCCCAGGTGCAGGGCCATGCGCCGGAACTGCGGCTGATATACCGCCTCCTGCCTCTTAAGGATCTCTTCGGCGCTTCGCTTCCGCGCATTACTTAAAGTGCGTTCACATTGCGCCACAGGATCGCCGCCGGCAAATGGACCGCCCTTGAAATCGGTAGCTGCGGCGATGAGAACCGTTAATGCATCTGCATTGGTCACAACTATTTCTGAGCCCTCGGAATGCACCGAACCGCCTGTGGGAAGAAAGAGCGCTACACCAGCAAAGCGGATCTGGTCTTTGTGATCCGCTCCCTCGCGCAGAATCAGCGTGTGCTGACCGCGTGCAGCCACGCTGAAGTCCGCCGGGCGATCCATGCTCGCGCGGAAAGCGATAGACCCCTTTCGGTTTGCGGTCAGGCGCAGGACAATCACCTCATCCGGGACCGAAGCAAACACCTCGCGCGTGTAATGGACGCCGTCCATCGCGTAAGTGACGCGCACGATTCCAGTGCCAAGATCCAGTTGCCGGCGATAGTCGCGGATGGCCCCCTGTTTCGGCGCGCGCAGATACAGATCGCCCAGCGTGCTGTACCCGGGCATCCCCGGCGGGATACCGATCATGTCCTCCTGGGCCATCTTCTCGGCGGCCGAGATCTTCGCGCTGTCCAGCCCCTTGGAGTCGAGCAACAGTTTGCGAATCTGCGGCACTGCTTCGTGAGCGCGCGGATTGAGCCGATCGGAGCGGCCGCCTCTCCAAAGCGACGACTCATTCAATTGCAGGTGTTCGTCCGCGCCCGAGGTCTGCGAGCCATCCATCAGGGGCGCATTCTTCGGCGAGGCCTGCCGGTCCCCGTTGTTTTCGCCTGCATTTGCGCCGCCGAAAACCATCGCGCCGAGCCGTCCATTCCCGATCGGCAGTGCGTTGTCCCACACGGGGGCGGGAGCGCGATACCAAAGAACCTCTCGCGGCACAGGCCGTGCCTCGGCGGCCTGCACCCGCGCGGTTTGGCCGCTCATTCCGCCCAGGATCGAGAGCGCTGAAATTGCAATCAACTCTGTGATGCGAGTCATCATGACAAATGCACCGGAACGAACGGCCAGGGACACGCTACTTTGGCTGTTTACCCGCCGACTGGAACAAGCGCGGCGCGAAGTCTTTCAGATCGCGACGCCACGTCTGCCACTCGTGGTTGGTACCAGGCGACTCATAAAAGACGTGCTGGATCTTGCCTTCATCCAACGCCGCGTGAAGATTCTTCAGTCCAGTTCTCATACGCTCTGGCTCGTCTGTTCCCACGCCGATCCAGAGCAGATGCACGCGCTTCGCAAATGCAGCCGGATCGGCCATTGCGCCATGGAATGCCGTCTTTGTGTCCAGCTTGTTGTTTCCCATCGCGAACACGTTCGCCGCACCGCTGAATCCGCCGATGTAGGAGAACAGGTCGAGATGATCGAACGTCACCTGGAACGTCTGCATGCCGCCCATTGACAGTCCGGCCATGGCGCGATGATCGCGGTCGGAAAGCGTGCGGAATGTCTTATCGACAAAGGGGATCAGCACCTGGGTCATGTCGTCTTCGAAGGCGCCCATCCGCTCCTGCATCACTTGCATGAACTCCGGCGAACCGAAGGGCTTTCCTGTGAGGTCAGGAGCCACGTAGCCGGCGCGGCTCGCATAGCCGTTCGCCATCACGATAATCATCGGCTTTGTGCTTCCGCTGGCGATCAGGTTGTCGAGAATGAAGTTGGCCTTGCCCTGCCGGGTCCAGCCGGTTTCGTCCTCGCCTGCGCCGTGTTGCAGATATAGAACCGGATAACGTGCGTGTGACGTGTCGTAGTCAGGCGGCAGGTATACGAATGCGTCCCGCCATTTCCCGGTCACGCTGGAGTGATACCAGATCTGGCGCACCTGCCCGTGCGGGACGTCCTCTGGCTGATAATAGTCTGCTCCCGCTTCAGGGACTTCGACGGCGCTCGCCCACTTGCCTCCGCCAAAGTAGGCCGTGCTGCCCGGATCGCTCACCTCGGCCCCGTCGACGATGATCGTGTAGTAATGAAGTCCCGGAGCCATGGGGGGCGTCGTAAACGTCCAAAATCCGTCCGGCTGCTTCTCCATATCGGCCTTGGGCCCGCTCCAGAAGTTGACTCGCATCTTCGAAGCGTCGGGAGCCTTGAACCGGATCTGCACGCGTGAGTTGCTGTCCACCTTCGGATACTGCGCATCGAGAACATTCGACGTCGCCGGCTTGAAGCCACCCTGCTCCTGCGCAAAACAGAAGCTCGTTGCCAGTAGCACTACTGCCACGAATCTCATTGCGTACCTCCATGGATGGGATGCCTCGCAGCACAGCGGCCGAAATTGCCCCGTCCTTTTCGATCAGCGGCATGGTAATACACAAGTCGCCTCTAAATAAAGCGATTTATTTTTGCTTGTCGGCCGTACCTCTGCCTATGTATATTTGGGAATCCGCGGGACGACCGGCGACTTGGTGTGCCTGGTTGTGAAGTACAACTGCCAAGGCGCGGCGCCCCAGGGTCGTATACCGGTACGAATCAGTGCAGAATCCGGAGAAAACGATTCATGCTCTCACTCGGAAAATTTGCGGTCGCCCAAATGCCCTTATCGCTACCGGCGCTGGCTGTCGCTGTACTGCTGAGTTCACAGGTTCCTGTTCCGGCCCAGGTTCCCAGGATCTCTGACACCAGCAAAACCGCCTCGATAGCCTGCGCTGGCCTCGCCGATCTCAAACTCGCCGGCATCGAGATTACCAAGGCCGCAATCATTCCAGCGGGCACGACCGTACCGCCGCCCTACCCCGGCGCTCCCTCCATCGGACCTCTTCCTGCGCACTGCCGTGTGGACGGGATCATCAACCGTCGCAAAGGAGTCGACGGCCAGGAGTTCGGCATTGGCTTTGCCGTGGCTCTTCCTCCACCCGAGGCCTGGAACGGTGACTTCATGATGCAAGGCGGCGGAGGTGGCAATGGGATCATCGCCTACCCCAGTGGTGCGAACTACTCCGGCGACAAGCCCGCGCTCTCCCGCGGATTCGCTGTGGCCAGCACCGATACAGGACACAAGGCCAGAACCGGTCCCTTTGATTTCTCCTTCATGCGCGACCAGCAGGCCTACCTCGATTTCGCCTTTCTCGCGAACGCCGAGGTGGCCGGGGTCGCCAAGCAGATCATCGCGCACTACTACGCAAAGCCTGCCGGCTACTCCTACTTTGTCGGCTGTTCCACGGGTGGGCGCGAAGGCATGGTCCTTTCGCAGCGCTATCCCACGGTATTTAACGGCATCGTCTCCGGGGACCCTGCCATGCGTACCGGTCTCTCCAACCTCGCTATCGCACAATGGATTCCCGTGGCCTACAACGAAGCCGCTCCGCAAGACGCGTCCGGCAAACCGCAGACAGACAAGTTCCTCTCAGACGACGAACGCAAGCTCTTCATGGATGCGCTGATGAAACAGTGCGATGCGAAGGACGGCGTGGCCGACGGCATGATCTCCGATCCCCTCGGCTGCGATTTCGATCCCGCAGTCCTGGCCTGCAGGCATGGCCAGGCTGCATCGTGCCTCGCGCCTGAGAAGATTGCCGCCATCAAGAAAGCCTTTGCGGGACCGAAGAATGCCTACGGAACGCAGGTCTATCCAGGATTCCTATATGACGCGGGCATTACCATGAAAGGCCCTGTGCCCGGTCTGCTCGCCGTGGGGAAAAACGGGCTATTCGGTCCCTACACCACCGCAACAGAACTTGACGTTGACAAGGCGGCGCTTCACGCCTCGGATCCGCTCGTCGAGCCCGCATCCACCAACCTCTCGACCTTCTCGCTCAACGGCGGCAAGCTCATCTTCTTTCACGGTGACAGTGATCCCTGGTTCTCGCCGCTCGATACGCTCGGGTATTACAAATCACTTGCTGCTGCGAACGGCGGCGCCGACAAGGTGGCGGAATGGAGCCGCCTCTTCCTCGTTCCAGGAATGGCCCATTGCGGCGGCGGGCCTGCTCTCGATCACTTCGACATGCTCAGCGCTGTCGTTGACTGGGTCGAGAAAGGCACTGTGCCTGCGTCGGTCATTGCCACCGGCAAGGCATTCCCCGGTCGCAGCCGGCCGCTCTGTGCGTACCCGAAGCACGCACAATACACCGGGACAGGTGACACTCAGGACGCGAGCAACTTCCAATGCCAATGACTTTCGAGACTCGTCGCGAGGGATCTGCATTCATGGTTCCCGGCTCCACGCTCACATCCGTCGAGCGCCTTCCCGGGTCCATAAGCCTGCACTTCACCCACACGGCCGGTGGTCTCGTCGTAAAAGGGCGACAAGCTCGAGTCCCCAACTTCAGATACCAAATGGAGAAGACTTTATGAAACGCCGCATCACGCGAACCGTCGAGTGCATCCTTGCCTGCGCGGGAGCGTTCTTCATCTGCTCATCCCTGCAAAAGGCAGTTGCCCAGGACGCAGCAAACCCTCCCTACATGAATCCGCAGCTTTCACCCGAGCAGCGCGCCACGGACCTCGTGCGCCGCATGACGCTGGCGGAGAAAGCTTCGCAGATGCAGAACAACTCCGCCGCCGTGCCGCGGCTCAAGATACCCGCCTACCAATGGTGGAGCGAGGCTCTTCACGGAGTGATTAACGAGGGCGTAACCGAGTATCCGGAACCGGTCGGCCTGGCCGCTACGTTTGACGCGGCGGGCATTCACACAATGGCTGCGCAGATTGGCATCGAGGGCCGCATCAAGCACGTGCAGAACGCGCGCGAGGGGCACACCGGCATCATGGGAGGCCTCGATTTCTGGTCGCCCAATCTGAACATCTTCCGCGATCCGCGCTGGGGCCGTGGACAGGAGACCTACGGCGAAGACCCGTTCCTCACAGGCCGCATGGGAGTTGCCTACGTGACCGGGTTGCAGGGGAACAACCCGAAGTACTATCTCGCCATCGCAACACCCAAACACTTCGCGGTTCACAGCGGACCGGAACCCACGCGGCACTTTGCCGATGTGGACGTGAGCAAGCACGACGAGGTGGATACGTACGAGCCCGCATTCCGAGCGGCCATCGTGGAAGGCAAGGCCGGATCGGTGATGTGCGCGTACAACGCGATCAATGGCGAGCCGGCATGCGCCAACCAGTATCTGCTGCAGGACCAGTTGCGCGGCAAGTGGGGTTTCCAGGGATATGTGGTGTCGGACTGCGACGCGGTGAGAGATGTGGCGGCTAACCATCGCTATCGCCCGACCCAGGCGCAAGGCGCTGCGATCTCCGTGATTCGCGGCATGGATAACGAATGCGTTACCTTCACTTCACGATTCGGCGACCCGGTGGACAAGGCCTATCTTGATGCCGTCCAGCAGGGATATCTGCCGGAAAGCGACCTCGATACCGCACTCATCCGGCTCTTCACCGCGCGCTTCAAGCTTGGCATGTTCGATCCTCCTGAAATGGTCCCCTACACGAAGATCGATGAGAAGGAACTGGACAGCGCCGAACATCGCGCAGAGGCGCGCAAGCTGGCAAATGAGTCCATGGTCCTGCTGAAGAACGACGGCTTGCTGCCGCTGAAACCGGAAATCCGGAAAATCGCCGTAGTCGGGCCTCTTGCCGACCAGACGAGGCCGCTCATCGGAAACTATGCCGGTCAGCCTACGCATATCGTCTCCATCCTCGACGGGCTCCACGCTGAGTTCCCCAAGGCAACCATCACGTTCGTGCCCGGAACGCAGTTCCTTCGCGCGGATGGAAGCCCCGTGCCTGACTCTTTGCTCACCACTCCTGATGGCAAGCCCGGGCTGAAGGCTGACTACAACGAAGGCATGCGAAGAGGCCCACAGGCCCCGGGTGCGAGCACGAAACCGATCGTCAGCCGCACGGAGTCCAACGTCAAGCTCAGCGAAAGCAATATGCCGGCAGAGATTGCCGGAAAGAAAACCTTCGGTGTGCAATGGTCCGGGTTCCTCGCACCCACGGAATCGGGCGACTTTCTGCTTGGAATTCGCTGCGAAGGATTCGGAAGGCTTACCGTTGATGGCAAGCAGATCGCGACGGCGTTCGGCGGTGGCACGCGCGGACTCGCAGCGGGCCTGGGTCGCGTCCACCTCGAAAAGGGTCGCAAGGTCGCGCTCGAGATCTCGTACGGAACCAGGAACAGCAAGCCGCATGCGGAACTGATCTGGGCCAAGGCGAATAACGGGGTTTCGCCGGAGGCAATCGCCGCCGCGAAGAATGCCGACGCCGTGATCGCCGTGGTTGGAATCACCAGCCAGCTGGAGGGCGAAGAGATGCCGGTCACCGAACCCGGCTTCCTCGGCGGGGATCGCACCAGCATCGACCTGCCCCAGCCGGAAGAAGACCTGGTGGAAGCTGTGGCCGCCACCGGCAAGCCCGTCGCTGTCGTTCTCATGAATGGCAGCGCCCTGGCTGTGAACTGGATCAACCAGCATGCCAATGCCGTTCTTGAGGCGTGGTATCCCGGCGAAGAGGGCGGCGCAGCAGTGGCTGAAACGCTGAGCGGGAGAAACAACCCGGCAGGCCGGCTGCCCGTGACCTTCTACACGGGCGCGGACCAGTTGCCCAACTTTGAAGACTACGGAATGGCGAACCGGACCTACCGCTACTTCACCGGCAAGCCGCTTTATCCGTTCGGCTACGGGCTCAGCTACACCAAATTCGACTACAGCGAACTGAATGTGCCGGCGCAGGCGGTTGCTGCCGGACAGCCCGTTGGCGCCGATGTGACCGTGACGAATTCCGGCAAGCTCGCGGGCGACGAGGTCGTCCAGCTCTATCTCAAGTTCCCGCCGGTCGAGGGAGCTCCCCGCATCGCTCTCCGTGGTTTTGAACGCATTCATCTGGAACCCGGGGCAAGTCAGAAAGTTCATTTCGATTTGAAGCCACGCGATATGGGCATGGTGACCAAAGACGGCAATCCGATCATTGCCCAGGGTGATTACACCATCAGCATCGGTGGAGGCCAGCCTGAAACCGGAGCGCCGGGTGTTACGGGGCAGTTCCACATTGACGGCCAATATGCCTTGCCTGAATAGCATTTGAAAGCGAGGCCGGCCAGACTGCACAACCAAGAGATGGCGGAGCACATGCACTCTCGTGCTCCGCTACCTGACTCACCGATCATCGAGAGGATCCGTCCGTATCGTAATTTTTATCAAGCCTTGCATGCAGACGGAATCCTTTCATGGTGTTCGACTGACGTGGTTTACGCCCAACGTCAGGAGTCATCCGCGGAGCGCCGCCTAACCGTGGATCAATGAGCGCATTGGCCTGAATTCAAGAATCGGAGGTTAGCTCGCTTGCCGAGCGGAGAGGACGGAGGTGCATCGACGGGCCTGGCGCCCAATTGCGACATCCATGGCCCGCCGAGTTCACGCAAGCTCCGTCATCGTCACGGCCGGTTCTGGTGCTATGGCTGCGCCGGACTGACCAGGCGAGAGGCGGTCTGGGTGACGCAGCCCACCGAGATGAGCTCACCGCTCGCGTTGAAATCCTGTATAAGGCCCGTAGCCTCGAATTGGCCGTTATCGCCCAGCATGACCGTGTTCGTAGCCTTGGCAAGCGAGGCAAACGATCCATCAGGGTTATAGCGGTAGAACCAGTAGAGGGCCACGTAGGTCTGCCCGCCCTGATTGCTCCAGACGCCTTCGCTGATTCCTCGCAATGCCGTATTGGCAGTCTCTGTAAAGATGCCGTTCAGCCCAAACATCTGCAGGGAATGCACGGTCCTGATGGGCGCGCCGCTCTGGCAATTCACCACGGTGACGCTTACGTTCCAAACACCCAGGAGGCCGCTTCCCTCCTGCGCCTGCAACATCGTCTGAGAAGCTGCAAGGCCCAACGCCAGCATGGTGCAGATCCGCAACAGATTTTTCATGTCGATCTCCTTTTCGCTTTGAAATTGGGCGGTGAACGGGGTATTTGACCGCCTTCAATCTCATAGGCGCGATTCGGAGGGAGAAACTGGCATGAGCTGAAAATTTAATTTTTGATTGAGCGCTTTTTAGCTCTTGCTGAGTTCCGCATGGAGCCAGGATCGCGAGAACTTCCAATCGCGCATGACCGTTTCCGGGGAGATGGCCAGAACGGCAGCAGTTTCTTCCACACTGAGCCCGCCGAAAAAGCGCATTTCCACGACGCGGGCCTTGCGCGCATCGATCGCGGCCAGTGCATTCAGTGCATCTTCAAGAGCGATCAGTTCCTGTGCCCGGCTTCCGCCGAGGTCGGGCAGCTCATCGAGATTTACCCGCTCCGCGGCTCCGCCTCGTTTGGCTGCCACGCGCCGTCTTGCGCGGTCGAGCAGGATGTGCCGCATGATCTGCGCCGAAACGGCAAAGAAATGCGCCCTGTGCTGCCAATTCACGTTCGTGACGTCGATCAGTTCCAGGTAGGCTTCGTGGACCAGGGCAGTGGCCTGCAGAGTTTGTCCGGGACGTTCGTCCTGCAACTGGCGTCCGGCAATGCGCCGCAGCGTGCGATAGACATGCGGTGTCAGCCGGTCCAGCGCGGCCTGGTCGCCGTCGGCCCACGCGCGAAGAAGCTGGGTGGTTTCCGATGCCTGCTCGTCTCTGGAACTCGTTTGGGGCTGATCGGACAACGTGCAGACCTCCCGGCTGATCTCCGGCACAGGTTGAGGAGGGGCGACAAGGCCGTGTACATTGCCTCGCCGTCTGCGTCATAATACCATCCACCATGCTTCCCCAGTGAGGTAATCCTTGTCTTCGCAGCGCTGGCGGCAGATCGAGGAGCTCTACCACGCCGCGTGTGAGCACGGCGTTGCGGTTCTGGACGGCGTCGACCCCGAGATGCGCAGAGAGGTCGAAAAGCTGCTGTTGCACAACTCGGAGAGCGGCCGCAAGCTGCTCGATCAGCGCGCCACGGACCTGCTCACGGGACTCGAGGACACGCCGATTACGCCCGGATCCCAGCTGGGCCCGTACAGGATCGAGGCGACGCTGGGCCAAGGCGGCATGGGCAAGGTCTTCCGCGCCACAGACACGCGCCTGAACCGCCCGGTTGCGATCAAAATCTGCAAAGAAGAATTCAGCGGCCGCTTCGAGCAGGAGTCGCGTTCCATCGCAGCGATCAATCATCCGAACGTTTGCACGCTCTATGACGTGGGTCCCAACTACCTTGTAATGGAGCTGATTGAAGGCGAAACGCTGAGTGCGCGCCTGAAGCGCGGCAAATTGCCGATCGACCAGATCATCCGATATGGAGCACAGATCGCGGAGGCTCTGGCGGTGGCCCACGCCAAGGGTATCGTTCACCGCGATCTGAAACCCGGCAACATTATGCTCACCAAATCCGGGATCAAGGTGCTGGACTTCGGACTGGCCAAATCGGCGGTAGATCCGTCCCTTACCGTCGCAGGAGGGGTGATGGGCACTCCTGCATACATGGCTCCGGAGCGATTGGAGGGAAAAGAGGCGGATGTACGCTCGGATATCTACGCCCTGGGCCTGATTCTGACAGAGATGGCGACCGGCAAGCGTTCGAAGTCTCCTGAAGAATTGCCACCGGCCCTCCACCGCGTCGTGAAGCGGTGCCTGGAGACCGACCCGGATGAACGCTGGCAATGCGCGCGCGACCTGAAATGGGAGTTGGAGTCGATTGCACATGCTCCCGCTGCCGCTTCGCCACGTTCCCGCAGCGCCATGCTCGCCGGCGCGCTGGGACTCGTCACGCTTCTTCTGGTGGTGTTGACCGTCGTCTATTTTCGCCAACAGCCCGCTTCGCAGCCAACCACGCGGGTGAACGTCTTGCTGCCCGAGAAGACGCGCGTCCACGCCCTCGCGGTTTCTCCGGACGGGCGCGCCATTGCCATGGTCCTGGTCAAGGATGGAAAGCAGCAGATCTGGGTTCGGCCGCTCGATGCGCTCGAAGCAACGCCGCTGGCCGGCACGGATAACGCCGTAGATCCATTCTGGTCGCCTGACAACCGGTCCATCGCATTCTTTGCAGATGCCCAGTTGAAGAAGATTGATCGTGAAGGCGGGCCGGTGCAAACGCTTTGCGACGCGCTCGGAGTGCTGGGCGGAACGTGGAATCGCAACGGCGACATTTTACTTGGCGGCCTGTGGAGGGTGCAGAGAGTGTCTGACGCGGGTGGCGCGGTCACGGATCTTTCCGGGCATCGCGCCGTCACCGAGACCTTCCCCGTTTTCCTGCCCGACGGGCGCCACTTTGTGGCCACACGCAACATTTGGGGGGACCCGGCGCAAGACGGAATCTGGTTGAGTTCCATGGACAGCCCGCAGACAACGCGCATCCTGCCCGATGTTTCCAATGCCGAAATTGTTGATCCACCCTCCGGCAGCAGCGTCGGAGCAATCTTGTTCACACGCGCCGGCGCTCTGATGGCGTTGCCCTTCAATATGAAACGGCTTCAAGCGGCAGGCGACCCATTCCCTGTGGCGCAAGGCATTGCGATGGGCATCAACGGGCGCTGGTTGGCCACCGCATCCAAACACGGAGTGCTGGCGTACGTCTCTGGCCTGCCAACCAACAGGCAGTACGTTTGGAGGGACCGTCAAGGCGGAGATTTGGGCACCCTGGGACATGCGGGCGGCTCCGTCATGATTTCACCGGATGGAAAGCAGCTCGTGGGGGATCCTGACGGCAAAACAACGGTGCTCGAATTCGGACAGGGAGTGGCCACGCGAATCGCCTTTGGGCCGCTTGGGGGCTCGAATCCCATCTGGTCGCCCGACGGCCGGTACCTGGCGTACAACAACGGAGCCGGCATTTGCCGGAAGCGCGCCGACGGAGCTGGGGCTGAAGAGATGCTGTTGCGGACAAATCATACCCTGGCTGTTCCCAAGAGCTGGTCGCCGGATGGAAAGTACATCCTCTATGCGCAAATCGATCCCGGCACCGGGGCAGATTTGTTCGCTCTGCCGGTCAAACCCGTGGAATCTGACTCACATCCGCTGGTTCTGGCACATACGAAGGGGAACGAAGACCAGGGACAATTTTCTCCCGACGGGCACTGGGTCGCGTACACCTCGAACGAGTCTGGCCTGAGCGAAATCTATGTGATTCCGTTCCCGCCCGCCGCGAACAGTGGTAAATGGATGGTGTCCAGGGGCGGGGGCGTCATGCCGCGCTGGCGGCGGGACGGCAAAGCGCTGTTCTATATCTCCGAGGACTGGAAAATGACGGAGGTCAAGGTGACCACCAGCCCTGTCTTTCAATCGGGCACACCGCTCGCTCTGTTCAACACGCAGATGGTGGATACCGGAATTCGCACCGGGCCGATGAGCTGGGATATTTCCCCCGACGGCAACCGGTTCCTGATTATCAGCGAGAATGCCGCCGACGCCTCGTCCCTGAGCGTAATTCTGAACTGGCGGCCGGAACAGCCCAAATGAACACCATGCGGGCAGCAGAAGGTCTGTTGCAGTTTGCAGGCGAATCGACGCCAGGCACTGTTGCTGATTGCTGACGCGGTAGTTATGAAGTAGTCAACATTGACCCGCAACCCGCATTGCACGCTTGCGGGTGATGAACCCGGAACTCGAATCACACCGCGGGGCCGCGAAGGGCGACCGCGCCGAATGACCTGATTGCGACGGACCGCAGCGGTTCTGGGCATCACAGGTGCGTTGTTGTCTCTGGGAGCGGTGATCGCGTGGCGGGCTGAGCGCGCCTTGCGCGGAGCGGATCGCGGCATCGCGGCCCGGGCGGGTTGTTTGTCTACTCCAGCGATGGCGCCCTCCTTCGGGTCTTCCGTCCCGGCATCGACCTCCCCGCCTCACCATTTGGCCACCTTGCCACCGCAACGATTGCGGACAGCAACGGTCCGGAGCTTCCTTTTTGCCGAACCCCGTATTCGGGCTAACAGTTTGAACGCTCCGTGGCCGACTGCCGAGCGCCTCCATGCTCCGTCATTTTGCCGCAACGGAGTAAAGATTGACCGGTCCGAGCAGGCCCGAAGGAAGCAGTGGCGCATTCGCGTTGTACGGCTTTGAAGGGGCAAAGGTGTACTTCGTCGCAGTGTCCGGCTGCTGGTCGCCAATCAGCCGGTTGACCCAGGCATTGATCACCTTGATTGAGACCTCATTCGGTCCGGGTTTCAGGACCCCGGTCACATTGACCCGGTAGGGTGCATGCCACACAACGCCGAGGTCTTTTCCGTTCACCGTCACCTCCGCCAGATTCTTGACGTCGCCCAGGTCAATCCAGAGAGCTGCGCCATGCCTGAACCAGTCGGCCGAAGCCTGAATCGTCCTGGTATAGGTTCCTGCCCCGGAGAAGTACTTCACTCCCTTGTCGTCGCTGTCGTTCCAGGAAATCAGCTTGTCCAGGGTGATGGATGGCGGCGCGCCGCGGCCCGGCTGGAAACTCACATTCCATGGTCCATCCAGAGTTGCCAGTTGCGTCTCGACCGGCCGGGGCAATGTACGCGACATCGCCTTTGCTGGCGCGCGAAACACCACAAACACCGTGCCCCACGGCTCCAGGTGCAATGGCACCGTTGTGCGCCCGCCCGCGATGCTGTAAGAGGCCGGCTCGATCTTGCCGGTTTCGGAATACCACAGGTCAGGGGCCTTTCCTGCAACCCGGAAGCTTGCCTCGACCGTTGCGTCATGGTCGCCGCGGTTGTCTACGAAATAAATGTCTGCGTCCGCCAGCCTGCGATGCACAAACAGAATATGCGAATCGCTCTCCGGCTTGCAGTAGTCGAAGTCCGGAGCCACGTCCAACGCCTTCAGGACGGCATCGGCGTTCTGTCCCGCGTAGACCTTTCCCTTGCCGACGGTATGCATGCCGGTTCCGTTGCCGAACAACTCGTCATTCAGCTTTTTGAATTCAGCCTGGTTGTCCGCCAGGCTCGGCGTGTCGGTCGGCTTCTCGCCGGCGACCACCGCGCCCTGCTGCACAAGCTTGTAGAGCGCTTGAAGCACCGGGAGCGACATGTGCCTGCTGTACGGGTCCAGCGCCAGCACGCGGTAGCTCATGCCGCTTCTGGTCGTGACCCGTCCATCCGCCGCACCCAGTTCGTGGATCAGGCCATCGGCGTTGATGTAGTCGAAGTTGTACCCTGCGGGCACGTCGGGCGCCTTGCCGGCAAAGATCGCCGTGATGTTTGAATCCTCGCCGTAGAAGTAAATGACATCCGCGACAAAGCGGCCCTGTTGGAGAAGAAACGAGTTGCGGGCAAGGTAGCTGATCCACACGTTTGCCTGGTCTGCCCAGGTTTCGTTGCGGTTGAACCATTGCCCGCACGGCCCCAGAGTCAGCCCGGGAACTTTGTCGATCAATGGCTGGTGGGCTGACTCGTGAATGACAAACCGGTTGATGCCGTTCAGGAACTCCTGGTCCGCGGTCGGCTTGAGCGTTGACGGGGACCAGGCCCAGGCCGCGGCCGGAGTGCAGGAGGTCATCGACTCCGCCGCGGCGAGATTCTGCCCATAGATGTGCGCCACGGAAGCTGATTCGCGATCATCCGCGTTGTAGCCAAAGGTGGGCTTGTTCACGCCCGGCATCTGGACCCACATCGCGCTCATCGGGATGTCGTCCAGCTTCTTCACCTCCATGCCATCGGCGATAAAGGCGCGCCCGTCCTCGTGCGACTCGCCGTAGTGGCCCATGCCCCGCTCCTTCAGCGACGCCTGAACCTGGCCATAGTGCTCATCCGCGGTCAGGTCGGCGATGGTCTTGCGCAGGTCCCACAGGAACTGGTCGCTGGCCTGCGCGCTTTCAACCACGCGGCCGGCAAGAACCGGCAGCCACGGAGAAGGATCGTAGCCGCGCCGCTTCTTGAACTGGGCGATCATATCGTCGGTCCAGTTCTGCGCGCCGGCCTCCCAGCTGTCGGTGACCACGTACTTGATGCCGCGTTTGCCCATCATGTCCGCGCCCACCGTCTCCTTGTAGCTGTCCAGGTAGCGATCCATGTAGTGCTTCACGTAACCCGCATTCAGCTTGTCCACTTCAAGCCCGGTGGCTTCCTTGGTGGCCGGGTGATTGGCGATTCCGAGCAGCGAATAGCCAAACCGCAGCACCACCCAGTTGCCCGCCGGCGGCGTCCAGTCCAGCGTGCCGTCGGGGCGCATCCTGCCGGTCAAATCCACCACGTCGTTCTTTTGGATGACGTCGGCGGAATCGAACTCCGGCGTGGCAAATTCATACAAATCGCGCATCTGGTTGAAGGCTGCCTTCTCTTCAAAGCGGTTGACGCGCGCCCCCGGATGCAGCACAAGCTCGGACACCAGCACGTCGCTGGATGGCTTGGGAATCAGCGCAGCCATGGTGGGGTCGTCGCCGAAGGGACTCGGCGGTGCCGGCATGGTCTTGAACGTCACACGAAAATACTTTGCCGTAACAGGCGCAAACGAAATGGTGTGCTCTGTCGAGCCGCCCTTCGGAATCGCAGCGACGACATGGTAGCTTTGCCCGTCGTCGCTGGCCTCCAGCGCCTGCCCGCTGTCGCCGCCGGGAGGCAGAAAAGCGTCGAACGGTCCCTTGACGCCCGCAACAATCGTGATGCCGCGAATGGTCTTCGGCTGGGGATATTCATACTGAATCCAGGCCTTCTCGCCCATTGCAGCCTTCGGAAAGGCGACATGCTTCACCAGGTCGCCATCGCTCAGCAGCGCAGGGTCGATGGTTCCGCTGCTGGCGGTAATCTTTGCCTGCTCGGCATCGGCGGCGACTTCGCTGGCCGGGACGCGGAACGCGACCACTTCGCTGTCTGCATAAAACTGAGGCGCGGCGAACGGGGTGCCCAGAGCGCCGCCAACATCTTCAACCAGAAGATTCTGAAATGCGCCCGTGTTCGAGGGCGGGTGAGCCAGCGCGCCCGTGAAGGGCCTGCCGCCCTCTACGCGCGTCTCGCTCCATACATACTTCTTCATTGCCTCGGAAGCCGGAACCCAGGGACCGCCCGTCTCGCTCCAGCCCGGCGAGCCGGCTATCGCCTCTTCAAACCCAAGCTGATCGGCCAGCGTCGTCGCGTACTTGAACGCGTCTTTCCATTCGGGCGTCATGTAGGCCAGACGCTTCTCCACCACCTGCGGCGTAGACATCGCGGCATCGAAATTCTGGAAGCCGCCCAGACCGGCCCGATGCATCCACTCCTCATCCAGCTTGATGCCTTCCTTGGTGATATTGCCGTTCATCCAGTGCCACCACACCCTGGGACGCGCGCTGGCCGGAGGATTCTCAAAGCCGCTCTTGAGCGCATCGGGTTGCTGCTGTGCCCGTGCGTCACCCATGCCGGCGATCATCATGCAGGCCATCATCAGTGTCATGGCAGAACGTCTCATTGCGTCTCCTCTTTGGCAACCCATTGCGGATGCTCCCCGGGGGTTGAATTCCGGACTTTGATTGACCCTGTCGAGGGCGTCGGGAATGCTCATTTCCGGGCGCAAAGAACCTTAGCATACGAGATCGGTATTCGAAAAGGAACTTATTTATGATTCGAATTCAAAGTGGCAGTCCCTGACTTGAACCCGCTCCCGCCCAGGCATGGGCCCCGCGGTTGTTAAAAGTCCTCATCATCGCCTATCGGCATACCCGCAGGCGCTTTGACGGGTGGAGCGGGTACGAACCGGGCCGGGTCATCCTCGAACCTCTTGATGCGGTCAATGAGCGCGGCGCGATGGATTGCCTCAGCGGAGTCCGGCGGCGCCGGCGTCGAGGTCAGGTGCTTGAGAAGGCCGGTGATGTGCGCGCGGGTGATGGCGCGAGCCTGGCTGGACGCGGCCGGATTCACGGCGAGGGAGAGCATGGCTTCGAGGGCGCGGAATTCAACGGCGCGCTCAACTTCAGAGGACATGCTGTGACCGGATTCCGGCCGCTCGGCAACGGTGGAGGAGACCGCCTCAAGAACGCTGCGGAGCGCAAGCGAGGCCGGCACGCGCATGTGGTACTCGATGAGGCGGCTGGCGCGGGCCGGGTCGAGGAGCGCGGAAAGCGTGAGGTCGGCCGCGGATTCAGCGGCGGCAACCGGATCAAAGGTGAGACCCGTGTGCGATGGGAAGGACTCCCGGGTGCGCGGGTAGCCGGGTGGAACAGGCGGCAGCAGGCGCAGCAGCGGCTCGGGCAGCGTAAGCGTCTCCGGAGTCAGCGTCTTGAGGACGGCAGCGAGCGCCTTGCGCTGCTCCGCTGGATCGACGACGGAAGGGCTCGGAAGCCCGTCGCCGCGCAGGTTGTAGCGGTAATCCAGGCCGCCGATCTCCTTGATGGCGGCTTCGGTCTGGTAGCGGTGATAGAGATAGAGCGGCACCAGGGTCTGTTCGAGCTGGGCCATCGGAGTGCCGGGCTTGATTGCGTCCTCGCCGAAGTTCTTCAGCGCGGCTGCGCGCACGGCCAGAACCCGATCGAGTTCAGCTGCGGGATCGGGGCCGTTATCCCACAGATGCGCCCGCGGGTGCGCGGAGCCCATTGGGCGGGCGTCTTCATCCGTAATGAAGACCTGGCCGGCGCGATCCGCATCGGTGAGGATCTTGTTCAGCGCCGCCTTTTCGGATTCAGCAGACATGTGGGGAGCGAACTGGCGGTAGCCGTAATCGATGGCCACCTTGTCCCAGGCGCCGATGTTCACGGTATAAGCGTGCGAGAGATCGACGCGGCCATTGGTGTCGAGCGTGACGTAGGGGTGGGGATAATCCATCACGCTGTCGCCCTGCGAGATGGTCGAAGCGGCAAAGTTGTGCGCCAGGCCCAGCGTGTGGCCGGTCTCATGCGCGGCCAGCTGGCGAATGCGCGCCAGCACCATCTCGAGCATCGGGGTGCCGTCCGAGTCCGCTGCTTCCTTCTTCTTGTCCGGCGCAGAGGCGTCGTTGCCGTAGGGAGACAAGAGCGCCTCCGCGATCATGAAGTCCTGGCGCGCGCGCAGGGAGCCGAGCGTGACATTGCCTTTGATGATCTCGCCCGTGCGCGGATCGGCGACCGCCTCGCCGTAGCTCCAGCCGCGCGTGTAGCGGTGGACCCACTGGATGATGTTGTAGCGCACGTCCATGGGGTCCGCGCCGGCGGGCAGCAGGTCCACGCGAAAGGTTCCTTTGGCCCACCCGGCAGCCTGGAAGGCCTGATCCCACCAGCGCGCCCCTTCCAGCAGGGCGGTGCGGACGGGCTCCGGCGCACCGCGATCCACGTAGTACTGAATGGGCGTGACGGCTTCGCAGGCGGAGGCACAGTTGGGATACTTTTTTTGAAGGCGATGGCGCAGGATGAAGAGCTGATCGAGAGGTTCGCCGAGGGGCGCCGTGTAGTCGCGATAGCCGCCGGGAAAATAGCCGGCGCGGGGGTTGAAGCGTCGCGGCTTGAAGCCGGGCGGCGGCAGCTCAATGAAGGAAGTGCGCTCACGAACGGTCATGGCGTGCGGATCGGGCGTGACGTCGTTGACGAAGTCCCCCTCCGCCGGGCCGTCGGTCGTGAACGTAAGCTCGGCTTCCACCTCCGTGTTCTTCGGGAAGACTTTGGTATCGTCGAGGGCAATGGCGGAGCGGGTGGCGTCGACCTTGTAGGCGCCCTGCTTCAGCCGGGTCAGCGTGTCGGAGACGCCGTGCGCGTCGTGCAGAAAGAAGTCAGTGGCGTCGAGGAGCACGGCGCCTTGCGGAGACTCGGCTGCCACGGTAAAACCCCACAGAACAGACTCGGGGAAAGACTGCGTGACAGCGAGCTGCTCGTCGGGGTCGGTGCTCGAAGCGCGAAAAGCCATGTTGCGCTCGACGAGCAGCACCTTGGGTCCGCTGCGCATGAAGCGCACGATGCGGCCTTCTGAAACCTGGCCGCGGTCGAGGCCCAGGTCGTTCGAGCCCGTGCCGTAGGGCAGAGAGTTGACGTAGAGCATGTCTGAACTGCTGCCATCGGGACCGAGGCGCGGAATCTCGATGTAGAGTCTCCCGCTTCGGGCGTCCCAATCGATCGGAAGAAATCCGTCGAGGCGCTTCATCTGCGCTGTCTTGGCGCGAATGGTCGGCAGCGCGGCCGAGTCAGGGGCTGCCTTGGGGACTTGCGCAAGGGCGGCGATGGAAGCAAGCAGCAGAGCCAGAAAGGGAAGTTTGCGCATTTCTTCTTCTATCACGAAGCGCTGGACGCAGGACCCGCAATTGCGAGAGATTCGCATTGCATCTGTGCGCCCGCGGAGCGCACGCAGGGCCCTGCTTCCCGGCCTAGTTCACGGCCACCGTAAACGTGGCCGTTGGCGCCGGATTCACTGCAGGGTCGCCCTTTCCCGTCACAGTAAAGGTGTAGTTGCCGGCGGTGGTTCCCGAGTTGCCTCCACTCCCGCCAACGCTAGCGGCGCCTCCGCCGCCGCAGGCAGACAGGCCGGCGAACGTCATCAGCAACACGAGCACGCCCAGCATGGCCCGCCAGCTTCGTCTCCGCGCCGGAATGCCCAGAA
This sequence comes from Acidobacteriota bacterium, assembly GCA_028876395.1. Classification (GTDB taxonomy): domain Bacteria; phylum Acidobacteriota; class Terriglobia; order Terriglobales; family Acidobacteriaceae; genus Telmatobacter. Next base: position 46,309 of record JAGWRX010000024.1, on the reverse strand, counting down.
AGACGAGGAAGGCGAGAACCACGCTACTCCCTGCGTCAACCCACCGGCCCAGGCCCGGCCGCGCCAGCGCTGCGGTAGCCGCTGTGGTTGCTACCGAGGCGGTGAGCGTTCCGCTGGTCGCCCCGGAAAGAAGGCCAACGAAGCCCGGAGTCGAGCAAGTTGGCAAGTACGATGCTCCTGTGGGAGAGGACGTCAGCGCGCAGGTTACCGTGACCGTGCCTGTGTAGCCGGTGCTTGTGCTCACCGTAATCGTTGAGTTTGTCGAGCCGCCGGGAGCCACCGCGGCCGGCGTTGATGCCGCCAGTGCATAGGCCGACTGCGTCACCGTGGCGGAGCTTGCCCCCGTGCCTGCTAGGTAGGTGGCATCGCCGCTGTAGTTGACGCTCAGACTGTCCGTTCCCGCGCTGAGACTGTTCGGCGGAATGGTGAAGGTCCAACTGCCGTTGTAAAGCGTCTGCGTGAATGATGTGTAGCCGCCGCTTGACAACGTAACTGTTCCTGTCGGCGTCCCATCGGTGCCGGTCACCGTGGCAGTCACATTCAGCGATTGGCCTGAATCCACGCTGCCTGATGCCGGTGTCACCGTCACAACAGGCGTCAGTTTCGTGAAGGCCGTCACCGTGACCGAGGCTGAGTTGGTTGCCGAGGTGTAGATATTGTCCCCGCTGTACGTGGCTGTCAGCGTGTCAACTCCGCTGCTCAGACTGCCTGCTGGAATGGTGACCGAGTAGCTGCCGCCGGAAAGAAAAGAGCCGAATGATTGGCCGCCGGCAATCAGCGTCACTTGCCCTGTGGGCGTGGGCCCTGCGCCGGTAACCGACCCTGTCACCGTGAGAGCCACATTGGAGGCGATGCTGGTGGCCGCCGGAGTTACCGTCACCGTTGGCGTCACCTGGGTCACTGTCACGGCGGTCTTCGCGCTCGCGGCAAGGTACGTGTTATCGCCGGAATAGGTCACCGTCAGCGTGTCGGTTCCCGGATTCAGACCGCCCGGGCCGACCGTGAAGGTGTAGCTGCCGCCGACAAGTATTGCTCCCATGGAGCTTCCCGCGTAGAGGCCGGACAGGTTCACATTTCCGGTCGGCGTGCCCCCGGATCCGGTCACGTTCACCGCGACCTGAAGGCTGGAAATCGAGCTGAGACTGGTTGCTGACGGCGTCACCTGCACGGTCGGAGTCAGAATGTTTACAGTCACCGTTGTTGTCCCGCTGGCTGCGTTGTAATTCGAGTCTCCGCTGTAGTTGGCCGTAATGGTGTCCGTTCCGTTGGTGAGGTTGCCGACCGGAATGACAATCGTGCAGTTGCCGGTGAGCAGGGCGCATGACGGCGATGTGTAGCCGGGGACAGACGCCGTTACCGTGCCGGTTGGCCCCGGGCCGGCGCCAGCGACCGTTATTGTGACCGACACGCCGTTTGAATTGGCTCCTACCGTTGTCGAGTTGGGCTGTACGGTTACGGTCGGAGTCAGCTTGCTGATGGTCACGCTTGCCGTTCCGGTGGTCGCGGCATAGGTTGCGTCTCCGCTGTAGCTTGCCTTCAGCGTGTCATTCCCTGTGCTCAGGCTGTCGGCCGGAATGGTGAATGTGTAGCTCCCGCCGGAAAGCGTCCCCGCTGCTGCCGTGTACCCGCCGCCCACGAGCGCGACTGTGCCGGTAGGGGTTCCATTCGAGCCGCTTACCGCGACCGCGACGCTCAGGCTCTGGTTCAGCGGCAAGCTGCTTTGCGACGGCGTCAAGGTCATCGTCGCGGTTGCAGTCCCGATGGTCGATGTCCACGCGTTCACCACGTTGGCTACATTCAGCGAACCCAGCCCGGTGGCCGGATCAAAACCGGTTGTGGCGCCATAACCTGACAGAACACCTGTGGAATCGCCGGAGTAAAGCACGGTGCAGTTCGGCGAATTGAGCGCACATGGCATCGCGATGGTGCCCGTGTCGATGTCGTTGAAATAGCAGCCATTGTTTGTTTTGCCGGTCTCCGCCTTGCAATTCGTATAGGTTTGCTTCGCGCCCAGAGAGTAGAGTTCCGCGTTGGGATTCCCCTGCGCCATGCCTGCCTTCTGGTTGATCAGCGCCATGACACCTGCCATGGCCGGCGATGCCACCGACGTGCCGCCCACCTCCTGGCCCACTGGCTCGGTGGTGAGCGAAGTGGAAGTGACGCACGTGCCGGTGGCAGAGACGCACATCAGGTATGCGCTGCCCAGAAAGCCATTGGAAGCAAAAAAAGAAACGTCGGGCAGGTCTCGTTTTCCATCGGCCGGAATGCCAACAGGTCCCGATTGCCAGCTCGGCTTTGTGTAGCCGCCGGCGCAAGTCGAATTGGTTGCCCCGTCGCTGGTGGTGCAGCTGCTCGCACCTCCGCCCCCGCCGACTGTGTTGACGAACCCGGCCAGATTCACCGCCGGGCTGGTGTTGTTGTAGATAGTCGTATACCAGGTAATGACAAAATTGCAGGCTGACTCGGCATCCGTTGGACTGGTCGCCGCATAGCCCGCCTTCTGGAGAGCCGCGGCCCATTTCTGCAGGTAACTCAGAGCCAGCGGATTGGTGCAGGTGTCGTTCCAGGGGACCTCGGGGATGTAGCCCAGCGCGTTTGACCCGTTGCCGGAGTTATTGGACGCGCCCCAGTATGGCGACGCGGTCGTGCCCCAGTTCAAGTCGGTGCCGCCCACGGCCGTGTTGTAGGGCGTGGATGCAAGGCCGCTGACGGTGAGACCGTACTGCGCGCGATAGGGCACGCTTGAGGCCATTCCCTGATCGCAGGTGGCGGCTCCAGCATCTCCTGAAGCCACAAACACCGCAATGCCCTCGGTCGCTGCCGTCTCCCACAAATTGTTGTACGCCGCGTTTCCGCTGGTTCCCGCGAACAGCTCGCACTCGCCATAGCTGACGTTCAGAATATTGGCAATGTTGTTCTGGATGACATAGTCGGCCGACGAGTAGACCGTGTCGGTCATGGGCGAGGTTTGTCCGGAGACCACGAGCACGATGCTTGCCCCTTTGGCCACCGCTCCTGACCACTCCACATCCAGCGTGTTCTCGATCAGATCCCCAATCGTACAAGGCGAAGTCGAACTCGTGCTTGTGCATAGTCCAGGGTCGATGCCATTGGCGACAATCGTCTTTGGCGTCGTGCCGGCCGGCAGCCCGAAGACGCTGCGGAAGGTGGCAACATCGGCATTGTCAATGTCGCTGGTGCCGGCGATGGCGATGGTTTCTCCGGTCCCGTCAATGCCCGCGCTCCACAACGGAAGCACATTGTAGATGGTCGCAAAATCATAGGGCGCTACATCCTCAATCACGTAGGCGCTGGAACCCGTGCCGATGCTAATGCCAAATTCAGGACGGGCGGTAGTGACATCCGGAGAGAGACTCACTGTTGCGCCAGTCGCCTGGGGGTTCGCAAGCCGCTGCCACCTGCCTGTCTCGCTGTTGAATGCAGCCTTGCTGCTCAGGCTGTGAAGCGGTCGCGGGAAGAAATTGTGCAGAGCCTTTACGCCTGCCACTACGGGCGCCAGCGCGGCGGGAATCTGCGGGTCACTGATGTTCCCTATATGCTGTTTGCCCTTCACTGACAGGTTGTGGATTTCAGTGTGAAAGGCTCTCTCCACCTGTGCCGCAGTGCCGTTGAAGCGGATGGACATGCGATTCTTTGACACCTCGGCGATTGAGAAACCATGCCCTGTCAGCCAGCCGGAGATGGTCGAGATGTCGGTCAGCGATGGGCCGAACCGTTTGCCCACTTCCGCCGGCTCCAGCCAATGGTGAAAGTTGGGAGAGCTGGAGTCATACTGGCTGGACACAAACTCGTCAAAGGCAGCCTGTTGCTCCGGGCTCCGCCTCAGAACCAGCACCAGGTCAGTCATTGGCAAATTCGGGCTGACCGGGCCAAGATCGTTGCGGCTATTGGCCTCAGGGTGCGTGTCGCCTTTCAGTGGCACAAGCTGGCTCTCATCCACCTTGTCGACTATGCGCGCCGCGCGCGCTGAATCCTGAGCGAGGGATGGCGTTCCGCAAACCAGGGCGATGACAAAAAGAGGCAGAATGAGCGTACGCAGGAGACGCATTCGATCGGTCCCGGACCCTTCTGATGGGAAGGGTCCCTAAAGAAGGACTCTCCCGTTGCAAATTAAACTGGCTTGAATTGTACTCCGGGTTGAGAGCCTCACGCGGCCCGGAAGACGCGTCCAGCCTCATCGATGAGACCGGTTGCAGGGCGTTTTCCAGCACGCAGAGACGCGCATCGGACGAGGAGCTTAATCCTGCGAAAGCTTCGGCTATTGCGCCTTTTTCGCAACCACTCTCTTCCTCAGGAGCTTCCAGGCTTCAAACCACAGCAGACTGGAAACGCCACCTGCGAGGCAGAATGCGATATCCGGCCATTGAAGAGGCGCAAACCGGAAGAGTGCCTGCAGAAACGGGACGTAGACCACAAGACCGAGCACAATCAGGGCACCGCCTACAACCCACCACACCGCGGGGTTGGGAGAGCGCAGCGTGGCTACGATCACGCGCGTCCATGACCGGTTCGTGAGGATCAGCATGAGGTTCCCGATGATGAGGGTTGCGAATGTGAGCGTGCGCGCTGTCATCTCGCTCTCGCCGCGGTACTGTGCCGCGGCAAACAAAAGAATAACTACCAGAAGAACGCTCGCGCCTTGCATGGAACTCAAGAGGATGCGGCGGCGGGAGAGCAGCGGCTCGTGCGGGTTGCGCGGCGGGCGCTCCATCAGGCCCGGCTCGCCGGGTTCCGCTTCAAAGGCAATCGAGCAGGCGGGGTCGATGATCAGTTCCAGAAAAACAATATGGATCGGCATCAGCACCAGCGGCCATCGCGCCAGAATGGGTATCAATGCAATGCCCGCAATGGGCACGTGCACCGCAAACACGAACGACATGGCCTTGCGCAGGTTGTCGAAGATGCGGCGACCCTGGCGAATGGCTTCCACGATCGATGAGAACGCGTCATCCAGGAGCACCAGGTCAGCCGATTCGCGAGCCACGTCGGTTCCGCGCCCGCCCATCGCGATGCCGATCTGCGCAGCCTTCAAGGCCGGCGCGTCATTCACTCCGTCGCCGGTCATGGCGACGACTTCGCCGTTCGCTTTCAGGGCATTGACCAGCCGCAGCTTCTGCTCCGGAACCATGCGGGCAAAGATGTTGGTTGTCCCGACGTGCTCCCGGAGTTCCGCTTCATCCATGCGCTCCAGTTCGGCGCCGGTAAGGACATGCTCCACGCCAGCGATGCCGACCTGTCTGGCAATGCTTTGTGCCGTGCCGGAATAATCGCCGGTGATCATGATGACGCGAATGCCGGCACGGTAACACTCCACGACAGCCGCAGGAACCTCCGGACGAATGGGATCGGCGAGACCCACCAATCCGACGAATGTGAAGGGCAGGTCCTGCTGGCGCTCCGGCAGTGGAGTCTGCTGCCACTGGCTCTTTGCGACGCCCAGGATGCGCAGCCCCTCGGCAGCCATGCTCGAAGCACGCGCTGTTACCTCATGGACGTCCTCAGGCGATAGTTGACACAGCTCGGCGATGGCCTCCGGCGCGCCCTTGGCAGCGATCACGTGGCCATCGCCCTGCGCGGGCCTCCAGGCCCGCGACATGGCCAGGAGAGCCGGAGACAACGGGTACTCGTGAACCAGCGTCCAGTCGCGGTGCAAGTGTTCCGTGTTCGATAAACTGTGGGAGCCAAGCTGCTGAAATGCGATCTCCATCGGGTCAAGCGGATTCCGCTTGCTGGCAAGGATGCTGTATTCCAGCAATTCATGAAATGCCTCCGGCAGTGCGTCCATTTGCGCATGGACATCCAAAGTCTGCCCGCCGGCGAACAGTTTCTGCGCCTCCATGCGGTTTTGCGTCAGCGTGCCGGTCTTGTCCACGCACAGAACCGTCGCCGAGCCGAGCGCCTCGATTGCATTGCCGCGCCGCGTAAGAACATGCTTCTGCGAAATGCGCCAGGCGCCCAATGCCAGGAAAACTGTGAGTACGACGGGAAATTCCTCGGGAAGCAGGGACATCGCTGTCGTAATGCCGGCAAGAAGACCGTTCACCCAGCTTCCGCGAGTCAGGCTGTACACGACGGCTATGACGCCGCACAGTGACAGGCCGAGCGTGGCCAGAATCCGCGCTAAACGGTTCACTTCAGCCTGCAGCCTGGTGGCTCCAGGCTCAACGGATCGCAGAGCCTTGCCGATTTTGCCTAACTCGGTCTTTGCGCCGGTTGCCCTGATCTCGGCAAATCCCTGCCCCTGCACCACCAGGGTTCCGGAAAATACAAATGGAAAGTCATCTCCGCCTGGCCGGCCGATGTCGTCAGGCGCGATATCAGAGGCGGACTTGCGCACGGAGACGGACTCGCCCGTCAACAGCGACTCGTCGATGGACAGGTTGACTGCCGACAGCACAACCCCGTCGGCAGGCACGCGATCTCCTTCAGAGACAATGACAACATCTCCCCGCACCACCTCGCGCCCGGCAATGCGTGCCTGCTTTCCATCGCGAACAACCATTGCGCGAGGGCTGGAAAGGTCGCGCAGCGCCTCCAGCGCATGCTCGGTCTTGCGTTGCTGGTACAGATCGATACCCACAACCACAAAGATGGAGGCGAGCAGGACGATGGAGTCACGCAGTTCGCCGAGAAAGAAATAGAGGACGCCCGCGCCAACCAGCAGCAGGATCATCGGCTCGCGCAAGACTTCCCACACCGTCGCGAGAAGATTCCGTCTTCCGGCTGCTGGCAGCTCATTGAAACCCTCGGCCCGCAGCCTGGCAGCCGCTTCAGCTTCGGTGAGTCCCCGCACGCTGGCCGGAAAATCCTGTCTCAATGGCATTGACCAGATCCTGTACACGAAGCGTAGCAGACACTTGCCGCAGCAAGATATGCGCTGCCTCTGCCTCGCATCCGCCGGAATTGTACATCGTAAGCGCGGGGCATGAACCATGGAAGCGAAGCGCCAGCGCGGCACAGAGACACTGCGCCCTTTTCAAGACGATTCCCGAGCCAATCGCGTGAAGGATGCTTCCATACTTCCTTGAAGCACCCCTCCCAGGGCGGGCCGAACCCGCTTTTGCGTCCAATATTTTCGCTGCGACTGTGGTTGAAGGCGGCCACGGGTTCGCGTGCTTCGCGGTTCGTGCGTGCGGCGGAATATCGAGCCCCCCGTCTTCAGCTAGAATTCTTCGCATGCCTCGCACTCCTGCGCCCGTATCATCTGTCCAGGTTGTCGACTCGCACACGGCGGGTGAGCCGACGCGCGTGGTTATCGTCGGGGGACCGGAGTTGGGCAGCGGCCCGCTTGCGGAGCGTCTGCAGCGCTTCGCCGCGCAACATGACGACTTCCGCTCGGCGGTGGTGAACGAGCCGCGCGGCTCCGACGTGCTGGTGGGCGCGCTGCTCTGCGAGCCGGTGGACAAAGGTTGCGTTACAGGAGTGATCTTTTTTAACAATGTCGGCTACCTGGGCATGTGCGGCCACGGCACCATCGGAGTGGTCGCGACACTTGCCCATCTTGGTCGAATCGGTCCAGGAGTGCACCGCATCGAAACACCCGTTGGCCAGGTCCGCGCAACGCTCCATCCCGAAGGCAACGTGACGGTGGAGAATGTACCAAGCTACCGGCACAAAGCCGGCGTTCCTGTACACGTGGAGGGCTTTGGAAATGTGTGCGGCGATGTTGCCTGGGGTGGCAATTGGTTCTTTCTGGTGGAGGATTCCCCGCTCCCGCTGGAAATCGGCAATGTGGAGCAGCTGACTGAATTTGCCTGGGCCATGCGCAGCGCGCTGTGCGCCGGCGGCATCATGGGCGCAGGCGGGGAGGAGATCGACCACATTGAGCTGTCACACGGCTCGCCGACACCCGGAGTGGACAGCCGCAATTTCGTCCTGTGCCCGGGCAAGGCCTATGACCGCTCTCCCTGCGGAACCGGAACCAGCGCGAAGCTCGCGTGCCTGGCGGCCGACGGCAAACTTGCGCCCGGCCAGGTGTGGCGGCAGGCAGGCATTCTCGGCACAGTGTTTGAAGGGTCCTATGAACTGCGTGAGGGCCAACTGATCCCCAGCATTACCGGCACTGCGTTTATTACAGCTGAGAGCTGGCTTATTCTGAGTCCCGGCGATCCGTTCATCGCGGGCATACGGGCATGAGCGATCGCTGGGATGTGGTCGTTGTCGGCGCGGGCATTGTTGGCGCGGCCTGCGCGCTGGAGTGTGCAAGCCGCGGGCTGCGCACAGCGATCGTCGAAGGCAGAGGCATCGGCGGCGGAGCCACGGCGGCGGGGATGGGACACATCGTGGTGATGGACGACTCGCCCGCGCAAATGGCTCTCACCCATTATTCGCAGACGCTGTGGCAGGAGCTCTCCGACCGCCTTCCGCGCGACGTGGAATACGAGCCTTGCGGAACGCTATGGGTTGCCAGCGACGAAGAGGAAATGCAGGAGGTCCATCGCAAGAGCGCGCTCTACGCCACTGCCGGTATTGCCACTGCCATACTGGACAGCCAAATGCTGGCGGATGCCGAGCCACACTTGCGCAAGCCGCTGGCAGGCGCGTTGCTGGTGCCCTCGGACGCCGTACTCTATCCGCCGTGCGCGGCTGGATATCTGCTGCGCGAAGCGCTGCGCCTGGGCGCGCGGCTTTACGCTCCGCGCACGGTGCTATCGGCGCAGGCGGGAAAGGCGCGGCTCGACGATGGAAGCGAGTTGCAAGCAGCGCGCATTGTGCATGCGTGCGGTGCGGATGCCGCAGAGCTTCTTCCGGGTCTGCCCATCCGGAAGCGCAAGGGCCATCTGGTGATTACGGATCGCTACCCTGGATTTGTGCGGCATCAACTGGTGGAACTCGGATACCTGAAGAGCGCACATTCGCTCACCGCCGACTCGGTTGCATTCAACGTGCAGCCGCGCAGGACGGGCCAGGTGCTTATCGGCTCCTCGCGCCAGTACAACACTGAGGGTCCCGCGGTGGACGCGCAGATTCTGTCGTCCATGATCGAGCGGGCACAGTGGTATCTGCCGGAAATCGGCGCGCTCTCCGCGATTCGCGCCTGGACCGGGTTCCGAGCGGCGACGCCGGATAAACTGCCGCTGATCGGTCCCTGGCCGGAGGATGATTCGCTGTTTCTGGCAACGGGACACGAGGGGCTGGGCATCACCACATCGCTCGGAACCGCACGGATACTGGTGGACCATCTACTGGGTGAGCAGACGAAGATTCCTATTGAGCCGTATCTCCCGTCACGGTTTGCAAGGAGTGAGGCTCATGCCTGATCCGGTGCGTTCTCTCGCGCTGCGTGTGAACGGTGTCCCCCTGACAGTCGCCCCGGGTACCACGGTGGCGGCGGCAATCATGATGGCCGGAGCGCCTGCGCGAAGATCGGTGAGCGGCGAACCGCGCGGACCCTTGTGCGGGATGGGCATCTGCTTCGAATGCCGGGCGACGGTCGACGGAACGCCGCATCAGCGGAGCTGCCAGATTCTCTGCGCTGAAGGAATGGACGTGCGCACCTCATGAGCGAACACTTCGACATCCTGGTGGTGGGCGCGGGACCGGCAGGCATTGCCGCGGCGGTGAGTGCAGCGGCAGCGGGCAAGCGCGTCGGACTGGCGGATGATAATCCAGCGCCAGGCGGCCAGATCTGGCGAAGCGGGACTTTCCAGCCTGCTGCAGCCCGCAGGTGGCTCGCAAGGCTCAATGCCGCTCCATTGGTACGGCTTCAAGGCTGGCGCATTTTCGATTCCCCTCAACGCGGCACGCTGCGCGCAGAGCGGAATAGCGATTGTCGCGACTTGTGTTACGAACAACTCATTCTGGCGACCGGCGCGCGCGAGCGCTTCCTGCCGTTTCCGGGATGGACGCTGCCCAATGTGATGGGTGCGGGCGGCCTGGATGCGATGGTGCGGGGCGGGCTGCCCATCGCCGGCAAGCGCGTGGTGGTGGCCGGAACAGGTCCGCTGCTGCTGGCGGTGGCGGCGCATCTGGCGCGCCGTGGCGCGAAGGTCGTCGCCGTGTGCGAGCAGGCTCCGCTGCGCCGCATTGTGCCCTTGACTGCGGCCCTGCTCGGCGAGCCTGCGAAGCTGCTGCAAGGAATCGCGTATGGCGTGGCGGCGCGCGGCGCTCGCTTCTTCACCGGCTGCTGGCCGATCGCCGTGAACGGCCGTGAGAAGCTTGAATCCGTGACGCTCCAGCGAAACAGGAAGCACTGGGACGTTGGCTGCGACTACCTGGCGTGCGGATTTCACCTGGTGCCCAACCTGGAATTGCCCGCGCTGCTCGGCTGCCGCATCGAGAATGGTTTCGTCGTTGCAGACGACCTGCAGCGAACTTCGGTTGCCGATGTGTTCTGCGCGGGAGAACCCACCGGCATCGGCGGCGTGGAACTGGCGCTGCTGGAGGGGCAGGTTGCCGGGCTCGCAGCCGCGGGCAGAACGGCGGAAGCGGAAAAGCTGGCCCGCCGTCGAAAGCGGCAGGGGTTTGTTCATGCGCTGCGAACTGCTTCCGTGCTTGACCCGCAACTCGGGAAGCTCGCGTCGGACACAACCATCGTCTGCCGCTGCGAGGATGTTCCATTTGCCGCCTTGCGCGAGCACGCCAACTGGCGCGATGCCAAGTTGCACACCCGCTGCGGCATGGGCCCCTGCCAGGGACGCATCTGCGGAACAGCAGCGGAATTTCTCTTCGGCTGGAGCGCGGCTTCGGTCCAATCTTCCATTCGTCCCCCGGTCTTTCCCGCGCTGGTTTCCAGCCTCGGTGCTTCCGCCAAAGAAACTTGCCAGAGTGACGGCCTGCCTTCAGCAGGTGCATCGACTGGCAGTCAAAAGGAGATTCTATGAAGTGGTATGGCGTGATGCCTGCGATGACAACGTGTTTAGACGAGAGCCTGCAGGTGGATGCTGCGTTCATGACCGCGCACGCCCGTTGGCTGCTCGATAACGGCTGCACCGGCATTGTTTCGCTTGGCTCTCTGGGTCAGGCCGCAACGCTCTCCTTCGCGGAGAAGGAAGCAATTTTGCGGAACATGACAGCGTCCGTCGGAGGCCGCGCTCCCGTGGTCGCCGCCATCTCCGCGCTCTCGACCGAAGAGGCTGTCGCGCTGGCCAGGGCGGCGGAGCAGGCGGGATGCTCCGGCCTCATGGTGCTGCCTCCTTATGTCTATTGCGGCGACTGGCGCGAGATGAAGGCGCACGTGGCGGCCGTGTTGCGCGCCACTCCACTCTCCTGCATGCTCTACAACAATCCCGTTGCCTATGGAACGGATTTTCGGCCTGAGCAAATCGCAGAGCTTGCCCACGAGCACGAAAATTTCGCGGCGGTCAAGGAGTCCAGCACCGACGTGCGCCGGGTGACGGCTATTCGCGCGTTGCTGGCGGATCGTCTTCAGGTCTTTGTCGGCGTCGATGACGCCATCGTTGAAGGCATTGCCGCGGGTGCCGTGGGTTGGGTGGCCGGCCTGGTGAACGCATTCCCTGCGGAGTCTGTCGCGCTGTTCAACCATGCCGCCGCGGGAAAGCAGGAAGAAGCCTTTGCGCTGTATCGCTGGTTCTTGCCGCTGCTGCGCATGGATACGGTGCCAAAGTTCGTTCAGCTCATCCACCAGGTGCAGCAGGAAACCGGCACGGGCAATGCGCGTGTGCGTCCGCCTCGGCTCCCGGTCGCCGGCGCGGAGCTGGAAGAGACGCGCGCCATCGTTCTTGAAGCGTTGCGTAATCGGCCCGCGGCGCAAAGCACGGTGTTATCGATTGGGCACGGAGGTTAAGTGCATGTTCAGCGATCATCGAGTGCTCCCGGTATGGATGCTTACGCTTGCCCTGGTGCCAATCTCTCCAGCACAGCAGGCCGCACCCGCTCCACCGCATTCCGCGGCGACCGCGTCGCTTGCCGCGCGCCGGGCACAGCTGCGCGAAGCCATCGAGCAGGAGTGGCAATACCGGCTGAAAACCTATCCTGAGTTGGCCACTGCAATCGGCGATCCGCGCTATAACGACCGCCTGGACGACCGCTCCGCTGCCGCGCGGGAGCAGGACACTCAGCATGCCCGCGAAGAAATTCGCATTTTCACATCGATCGACACTCAGGGCTTTCCGGAACACGAAGCGTTGAACAAAACGCTGATGCTCCGCCAGCTGCACGACCGCGTGCAGAGCGCGCAATTCCGGTCGTGGGAGATGCCGGTGAACCAGTTGAACGGCGATCACCTCGAACTGGCCGCGCTGGCCTCGCAGATGCCGTTCCGCACCGTAAAGGACTACGAGAATTACCTCGCCCGCCTGCACGCCATCCCGCACGCCCTCGATCAAGTCACCGCGAACATGCGCCTCGGCCTGCGCGACCGCCTCATGCCGCCGAAGTACCTGCTCGAAAAGGTCGCTTCGCAGGCTGAGGACATCGCCACGAAACCGCTGGCAGCGAGCCCCTTTACCGCGCCGCTCAAAAAATTCCCCGCCACGATCTCCGCGCCGGACCGGCAGCGGCTGACCCATGCCATCGAGGCCGCTGTGCAGTACGAGGTGGAACCAGCCTATGCGAAATTCGCCGCATTCGTTCGCAACGATTATGCCCCGCACGGGCGAACCGAGTATGGTGTGTGGGCCCTGCAGAATGGTGCAGGCCAGTATCGCTTCGCTGTTCGCCACATGACCACCACTGACCTGACCCCCGACCAGATCCACACGATGGGCCTGAAGCAGGTAGCTGAGATTGACGCCCAGATGCTCAAGCTCGCCGAGTCTCTGGGATACCACGACCTGAAGAGTTTCAACGAGCACATCCGCAACGATCAGGATCTCTACGGCAAATCGAGCCAGCAGGTATTCGATCTCTACCAGCACTACACCGATCAGATGTACGCGAAGCTGCCGCAGCTCTTCGGCCATTTGCCGAAGACGCGCCTGGAGGTTGTGCCCATGGAGGCCTACCGCGCTCCGGACGCCGTGCCGGCGGACTACTCGCCGGGCGCAGGTGACGGCAGCCGTCCCGGACGCATCAACGTCAACGAGTACGACCCGACCCATCGCCTGCTGCTCAACGTGGAGGCCATCGCCTACCACGAAGGCATCCCCGGCCATCACATGCAGTTCTCCATCGCGCAGGAGCTGCCTGCTCTTCCCGCTTTCCGCCGTTTCTCGGAATACAACGCCTACTCAGAAGGGTGGGCCTTTTATGCGGAGCGGCTCGGCAAGGAGGCCGGCTTCTATCAGGATCCATACAGCGAATACGGGCGGCTGGAGAACGAGATGTGGCGCTCGGTCCGCCTCGTGGTCGATACCGGAGTGCACGAAAAACACTGGTCGCGCCAGCAGATGATTGACTTCTTCCACCAGCACACCGCAATGGACGACAAGAACATCGAGACGGAGGTGGACCGCTACATTGCATGGCCCGGCCAGGCGCTGGCCTACAAGCTCGGACAGATGAAGATTCTCGAATTACGCGAGCGGGCACGGCAGGCGCTCGGGAACCGTTTTGACCTGCGCGCCTTTCACGACGCCGTTCTCGACGAAGGCCCCCTTCCGCTGGACATGCTCGACGCGCGGATTGACGCATGGATCGCGCAACAAAAAAAGAAGTGACGAGACGGAATTGCTGACGGAGCCTGAGAGCGGATTCCTCAGATTTGCCGGTCACGCTGGACGAATGTGGACAGCCCGATTCACAATGATTCTGCGCAGAATGTTTGTATGCCGTGGGCGCGGGCATGTTGGCGGTCGGCTTGGCGATGCCGCGACAGTCCATAGCGCGGTTGCAAATAGAGTGGCAGGGAGCGACCGCGATGGATGCGATGGCCGGCACTGACCCGATGGAAGCACCGTGCGGCGGCCACCCGCTTCGCTGGCGCTTCGTTGCGCTCGTTACAGCCGCCATTGCCATCAGCTACTTCGACCGGCAAACGCTTTCTGTCGCCATTGCCGCAATCCAGCGCGCCATCCCCATCTCGAATGAGCAGTTCTCCTACCTTCAGACGGCCTTTCTCCTTTCTTACGCGGCCCTCTATGCAATCGGCGGCCGCATGCTGGACAAGCTGGGTACGCGCCGCGGCTTTCTGCTCATCATGCTCTGGTGGTCCGTCGCATGCATGATGCACGGCTTCGCATTCAATTTTGCATGGCTGCTGGTGATGCGTTTCCTGCTTGGCATGGGCGAGGGCGGCGCATTTCCCGCCGCCGCGCGTGTGGTGTCGGAGTGGCTGCCGGCGCAGGAGCGCGCGACCGCCATGGGATTCATCAACGCGGGAACAGCGGCCGGTTCCCTGCTGGCTCCGCCGCTTATCGGCGTGGTGCTGATTTATAGCGGATGGCGCGCGGTCTTCTTTTCAGCCGGCGCCATCGGGCTGCTTTGGGTGCTGTGGTGGTTTTTTTCTTATAGCGGAAGCATGCCTGTTCTCTCGTCCAATACGCTCGACGCGCGCCTGCTGGCGCAGCGTCTGTCGTTTCGCGAGATCGTAGGATTGCGCAGCGTGCAGGCCCTTGTGTTTGCAAAATTCATGAGCGACTCGGCATGGTATTTCATGCTGTTCTGGCTGCCCAAGTATCTTTATGATGCTCGCGGCTTCGACGTCAAGCACGTCGGTCTCTACGCATGGATACCCTATGCCGCGTCCGGCGTCGGCAGCTTTCTTGGCGGATGGTCATCCAGCCGCCTGCTGCGCAGCGGGCGCTCGCTCGACTTCTCGCGCAAGCTGGTGCTGGGCGTCAGCGCAGCCATGATGCCCGCCGTGATGCTGGTCCCTCTGGTGCCGGTATCCTATGCGCTGGCGCTGTTCAGCATTGCATTCTTTGCGCAGCAGTCATGGTCGGGGCTCATCATGACCATACCCGCGGACGTCTTTCCGCTGTCGGCGGTCGGCACGGTTTCCGGACTGGTCGGCTTTGGCGGCTCCATTGGCGGAGCCATCTTCGGCCTGATTGCCGGAGCGCTTCTGGGGCACGGCTTCAGCTACGGCGTGCTCTTCATCGCCATCGGGACATTTCACCTTATCGGCTTCCTTGCCCTCGTCCTGCTCATGGGCAGGATTCAACCACTGCAATCGAAAGACCTCCGGGAGATTGAGAGTCACGCATGAAGATCACTGAAGTGCGCACACGTGTTGTTCAATGGGAAGGCACGACAGTGCCGCTGCCCCCTCATTTCTGTACCAACCCGATGGACCTGGTTGCCTTCCGCGAGGCCTCCATGGGCAACTTTGCCTTTCACGGCTGGGTGCTGGTGGAGATATTTACCGACAGCGGCGAGGTCGGGCTGGGCAACGCGGCGCTGTCCCCCATCGTGACCAAGACGCTGATCGATACCTACCTGAAGCCGCTGCTCATCGGCGCCGACCCGTGGGATATTGAATTTCTGTGGCAGCAGATGTACCGGCGCACCATGGCCTTCGGCCGTAAGGGGGTGGCGATGACAGCCATTTCGGCAGTGGACATCGCCCTGTGGGACCTGATCGGGAAAAGCGCGAAGCAGCCGGTATTCCGCCTGCTTGGAGGACGAACAAAGGACAAGATCCCGGTCTATGCCAGCCGGTTGTACGCCATGCCCATCCCTGAGCTGCGCGCTGAGGCCGAGCGCTATAAGGCCGAAGGCTACAAAGCCATGAAGCTCCGTTTCGGCTGGGGGCCCATCGACGGCGCCGCGGGAATGCAGAAGAATGTCGAACTGGTGCGCACGGTGCGCGAAGTGATCGGCGACGGCATTGACCTGATGGCCGACGCCTACATGGGGTGGACACTCGACTATGCCAAACGTATGCTGCCCCTGCTGGAGCCATTCCATCTCCGCTGGCTTGAAGAGCCGGTGATTCCAGACGATACGCGCGGCTACAAGGAGTTGAAGAGCCACGGCCGTGTCCCCATCGCGGGCGGCGAGCACGAGTTCACCATCTTCGGCTTCCGCGAACTGCTGGAGAACAACGCGCTCGACTATATTCAATTCGACACCAATCGCGTGGGCGGCATCAGCCAGGCGCGAAAAATTTCCGCGCTTGCCGAGTCGTTCCAGGTGCCCGTCGTGCCGCATGCCGGACAGATGCATAACTATCACGTGGTGATGGCAAGCCTGAACTCGCCGATAGCGGAGTTCTTTCCCAAGGTGGATGTAGAAGTGGGGAACGAACTTTTCTGGTACATCTTCGACGGCGAACCGGTGCCAGCAGACGGTTACATCGACCTCGACGATGCGCTGCCCGGACTCGGTCTGACGGTCAATGAAGAATCGTTGAAGCGCTTCAAAGTGATTGAATAGGAGAACTCGAAATTGGTCCATCTTGTGCAGATTGCCAACGGCTCCCAGCGGCGAGTCGCCCTTGTGGCGGAGCCGCATCTTGCCTGCCTCGCAGGCGTCGAGTCGGTTTACGAGTTGGCCTCGGCCTGCATGCGCGAGAATGCCTCGCTGTCCACGCGCGCTCAAGACCTTGCGACCGGCGAGCAGATCTCCTATGACGATGTTTACTCAGGGAAGAGCGCGTGGCGCCTGCTTCCGCCGATCGATGTTCCGGGCTTTCCGGAGCGCGTGCTCGTTTCCGGAACCGGGCTGACCCATCTGGGCAGCGCGAAGGACAGGCAGGCCATGCACACACAGACCGCAACCGCCGAAGCCAAACCCATGACCGACAGCATGCGCATGTTTGAATGGGGCATCGCCGGCGGACGGCCCAAGGAAGGCGAGATCGGCGTTGCTCCCGAATGGTTTTACAAGGGGCACGGCGACATGCTGCAAGCCCCCTTTGCGCCGCTTACGGTGACGGCCTACGCAGAGGACGGCGGCGAGGAGGCGGAAATCGCCGGCGTGTATCTCATCGCGGGCGACGGCACGCCGCACCGCATCGGCATGTGCGCGGGGAACGAGTTCTCCGATCACCGCTTCGAGCGGCGCAACTATCTGAACCTCGCCGGCTCCAAGCTGCGCCCATGCAGCATCGGCCCGGAGCTCGTTGTCGGCGCGGAGTTTCGCTCGGCCATCGGAGAAGTGAGCATCGAGCGCGGCGGCGTTCCGCTGTGGCAAAAAGCGATTGAGACGGGCGAAGAAAACATGTCGCACAGCCTGGCCAACCTGGAGCACCATCACTTCAAATTCGAGGGCCACCGAGTTCCTGGAAGTGTTCATGTACATTTCTTCGGAGCCCACTCCCTCAGCTTCGGGGAGGGAATTGAACTCAGGGACGGCGACTGGATGCAGGTGCGCTTCGAGGGATACGGCCGCCCGCTGCGCAATCCTCTTCGCATGGAAGACAAGCAGTTGAACCGGCTGGTGCGCGTGCAGCCGTTCGCTTGAACATCAATCCCTTCGACCAAAATGGAGAGAAAAATGACGCAGCGAGTCGCAATCCTTGGACTGGGCACCATGGGCATGGGCATGGCCAGAAACCTGCTCAAAGCGGGCTTCTCTGTCGCCGCCTTCAACCGGACTCATGCAAAAGGAGCGCCGCTGGCCGCGGCGGGCGCGCGCATTGCGGGCACACCGGCTGAAGCAGCGAGCGATGCGGACGTGGTGATCAGCATGCTGTCGGATGACGATGCCTCGCGGAGCGCGTGGACTGGAGAGCAAGGCGCTCTCGCTGGCGCGAGGCCGGGTGCCGTGCTGGTCGAGTCCAGTACGGTGACTCCCGCGTGGATTGCCGAGCTTGCGGGCCTCGCGGCAGCGCGCGGCCTCAGCCTGCTCGATGCTCCTGTGACCGGAAGCCGCGTACAGGCGGAAGGAGGCCAGCTCAACTTTCTTGTTGGCGGCGATGCCGCCGTCCTGGAGCGCGCTCGGCCGGTGCTTGCTGCCATGAGCAAAGAGATTGTGCATCTTGGTCCGGTGGGCAGCGGGGCACGCATGAAGCTGATCAACAACTTCCTCTGCGGCGTTCAGGTTGCGTCCCTGGCGGAAGGCATGGCGTGGATTGAGCGCAGCGGCCTCGATCGCGAGCAGGCTTTGAAGGTGCTGTGCAACGGCGCGCCGGGCAGTCCGCTGCTCAACGCACTCTCCGCCCGCATGGCAGCGGCTTCCTACGACGTGAACTTTCTGCTCTCACTGATGAGGAAAGATCTGAGCTATGCGGGCGCGGACGCGGCAACCCTGGGCGTTGAGCTGCGCACGGCGAAGTCTGCGGAAGAACGCTTTGTGGAAGCAGCCGCCGCCGGCTATGCCGACAAGGATATGTCCGCCGTCATCGAGCCGCTGCGCGCTCGCCAGAGTTAGCAACTGAGTCGCAACCGGCGCGGCAATGGGTTAGCCCGATCGTTAGAGGTGCGGTTGATTGGAAGGAAGAGTGAAATGACATGGGAGAGTTGACGCGGCGCAGAGTTCTGTCGGGCGTGGCCTGTGGAGCAACAAGCCTGCTCTTCTCGCGAACCATCCGCGCCGGGCAGGTTTTCAGCGGGGTGCAGGGCGTTCCTGCTGTGGGAAATTCGCACCTGTTGACCGTGGTTGCGGTGAGTCCCAGAACGCTGCGGCTGCGCGTGATTCAACAAGGGAAGCAGGGGCCCGCCGCCGAGACCGGCATCGTGCCGAGAGAATGGCCTGAGCCGCTTGTTGAGACGGACGCCGGTTTCGCCGCGTGGGGACAGTACAAGGTCTACCTGGAGCAGTCTCCGTGGGGAGTGCGCATTGTGGACGGCGCCGGCCAGACGCGGCAGCGGGTTTACCTGGAGCCCTCGACGGGCGCCATCCACTTTTCTCTTGGCCAGGGCCCGCTCTTTGGCCTCGGCGAAGGGGGCCATCCGCTGAATCGGCGCGGCACTTCAGATGCCATGCTGAACGGATCGCATCGCCCGGACCTTGCTACCTTTGGCGCGCGCGTGCCAATCCCGTGGATCATGGGCGCTGGTTATTGGGGCGTATTTGTTGCTCATCCATGGGGCACCTTCGATCTCAGCGGAGAAGAGGGGCGCTTCCTTCCCGTCGAGCAGACGCCGACGCGGGACATCTTCATCGTCCTGGCGGATTCCCCCGCAGAGCTGCTGCAGGAGTGGGCCGATCTGACCGGCTATCCTCACATGCCTCCGCGCTGGGCGCTGGGATATATGCAATCGCATCGCACGCTGGAGAACCGCGAGGCCGTGCTCGAAGAGGCAAGGCAGTTCCGCGAGAGGAAGCTGCCTTGCGATGCAATGATCTATCTCGGCACGGGCTTCTGTCCTTCTGGTTGGAATACGGGCCACGGGTCGTTCACCTTCAACCCGACCGTATTTCCGGACCCGGCCGCGATGTTTCATGAGATGCACGACGAACACTTCAAGATTGTGCTCCACGTTGTCAGTTGTCCTGAAGATCTTCACGGCGAGGTCGCCGACTGCGGCGCAGCTCTTAAGGACCCGAGCAGCGCGGCGGCATACTGGCCCAATCATCTGCCTGTGCAGGCCGCAGGAGCTGATGGCTGGTGGCCCGATGAAGGGGATGAGCTGCCTCCGGCATCGCGCCTGGCCAGAAACCGCATGTATTGGGAAGGTCCGCAGATCCAGCAGCCGAATGTGCGGCCGTTTGCACTGCACAGGAATGGATACGCCGGCCTGCAGCGGTATGGTTGGCTCTGGTCGGGCGACACATTTTCGACCTGGAAAACGCTGGCTGCGCAAGTGACGGTCGGGATCACCGCCGGACTGTGCGGCATACCCTACTGGGGCAGCGATACCGGAGGATTTGTGCCGACCAGCGAATTCACAGCCGAGCTTTTCGTCCGGTGGTTTCAGTTCAGCGCATTCTGTCCGCTGTTTCGATGCCATGGGCGAACATGGAAGCTGCGTCTGCCCTGGGGATGGGATCTCGGAAACTACGGGCCGGCGGAGTTCGATGGCCAATTCAACGCATCCATGCTGCCGCGGCCCGAGGATCTGCACAACAAGGCCGTCGAAGAAATCTGCAGAACCTATCTCAACCTGCGCTACATCCTCTTGCCCTATCTTTATTCGGCGGTGGCCGAAGCCCATGCCACGGGGCTTCCGATCATGCGCGCACTCTGGCTGGCATACCCCGACGATGAAAGGGCTGTTGCCACTGAAGACGCATATCTCTGGGGAGACAACATCCTGGTTGCCCCTGTGCTGGAGCCGGGAGCCACGCATCGCACAGTCTATCTTCCTCGCGGGCTTTGGTGGGATTACTGGACGAACGCTCCTGTCGAAGGCGGCCGTGAGCTAAAGCGCGAGATCAATCTGGAGACAATGCCGCTGTATGTGAAGGCCGGCACGATTCTGCCGATCGGCCCCGTCAAGCAATTCACGCAGGAGGAGAGCAGCGAGCCGATGCAGCTTCGCGTGTATCCCGGCGCCGACGGGACCTTCTTGCTTTATGACGATGACGGCTCCAGCTTCCGCTATCAGCAAGGGGAGTTATGCCGCATCGCATGCACGTGGAGCGACAGCAAGCGCACGCTCACGCTCCAGGTCGATCCCCTTGGCCAGATGCCAAAGCAGGAGTCTTTGCTTGTCGAAATTGCCGGAACCAGGGGCAGCAAACACATCGCCATCTCAGCACGCGAAGTGTCTGTCAAGCTCTAGCCCGGGCCACATGTTTTTGGAGTCGATGTCCAGCGGAACCTTCGGATTCTCCGTCAATTGCATGCGCCGGCCTTCCGACGTTGTGCGGCGTCCGGGCGCAGTTTCTCAATGGATTGCGATGGTGCTATGCTGCTGCCATAGCGTCCTACATTGGTTTCGCCTATGCCAGGGCGGGTTGTGGCCCCGGCAAAGAGATTTGAGGCGGTCCATCCGGCATGCACGTCCAAAGGAGGACCATGACATCCCAGCGTTCCCTCACACGGAGCCGAGTTGGACTTTCAGATAAAGCCGCGGGCGGAATGGCTTACATCACGGCAATTCCCGCGCTTTATTTTCTGCTGGCCAGGCGCTACAAGAAGAGGCCGTATGTCCGGTTTCACTGCTGGCAGGCGATCTACCTGCTGATTGCATCCGTGCTCATCACCATTGTGCTCGGGGTCATTTCGAATGTGATTCCGGCGCTGCGATTTTTGAACTTCGACCACTTTCCACTGGATTCGCTGGCTCTAGTGATTCTGTGGATTGTCGTGCTCATCAAGGCATTCAACGGCGAGTGGTACAAGATTCCCATCATCGGCTCGATGGCTGAGCGCAAGGCTCGGCGATAGACGCTACGCACAGGCGCAGAGCTGATCGTTTTCGGGATGCAACGAAGAATCAATAAGGCGAAGAGCATAGCTGTGCCGTGCGAGGTCGTGCTCAGCGGCGGCGCTTTTTGCCCGGCCGCTTGCCCTGCTTGTGGCCTTTGCTCGCATGCTGCGGTGTCTTTCTGGGCTTCTTGGGCGGCTTGGATGGGCGCGCAGCGGGCTTTTTCCCGGTCAGAGGAATGCCTTCCTCGACGATGGAAAACTGCAGCTTGCGCTCCTGCGCCAGGATGCGGTCCAGAATCACCTGCACGCGGTCGCCTGCACGGAAGCGCCGCCCCCAGCGATCGCCCACAATCTCGTGCGTGTTTTCCCGCCAGGTATAGTGGTCGTCGCGCAGTGAGTCGATGGGCACCAGGCCCTCGACAAACATATCGATCAGCTCGACAAACAGCCCGAATTTGGCGGGGTTCAGCACGAGGGCGGCAAACTCCTCGCCCACACGGTCCTGCATGAAGCGCACCTTCTTCCACTCCACCAGCTCGCGCTCGGCTTCCGCGGCGCGGCGCTCGGTCTGGCTTGTCTCGTCGGCAATCTGCGCCAGTTCCGCCTCGGGGATGGGAGGCTCGCCGGCGAACAGCGCGCCTGCTCTGGCTCGCGCTGCGGAAGGGCGAATCTGCGGCTCGCGACCCTCATGCGGGTGCGTCCACGGCGAGGCGTGCCGTCCCTCTGCCACTTCGCCGCGGCCTTCCACGCCTCTGCGCAGCAGCTCCTTCGTAATGCGGTGCACAATCAGATCCGGATAGCGTCGAATTGGCGAGGTGAAGTGCGTGTATGTGGGCGCGGCCAGCGCAAAATGCCCCTCGTTGATTTCGGAGTAGCGCGCCTGCCTGAGCGAGCGCAGCATCAGGTAGCTCAGAATCCGCTCCTCCGGCTTGCCTTCAATGCGCGCGGCCAGCGCCTGATACATGCGCGGAGTTACAGCAATGTCTTCCGCCACCTCGTGGGTGCGTGGAGTGCGCCCGCTGCGCTGCGCGTCGCGACGGTCGCCCCGCGTCTGGATGCGCCTGACCGGCAGCGAACCCAGCCCCAGCGAATAGCCAAAGGTTGCCGCAATCTCCTCGAACTGGACGACACGCCGCGGCTCCGGCTTCTCGTGGATGCGGTAAAGCGACGGCACGCCGAGATCCTCAAGCCATGTGGCCACGCACTCGTTGGCCGCCAGCATGAACTCTTCGATGAGGCGATTGGCCCACGTGCGCTCGGCCCGCGTCACGCCGCGCATCTGCCCTTGCTCGTCAAACTCGATGACCGGCTCAGGCAGGTCAAAGTCGATGCTGCCGCGCTCCTCGCGACGCTTGTTCATCAGCATGGCGAGCTTGTGCATGCGCTCGAAATCGGGCGTCAGAGCGGCATAGCGCGCGCGCATCTCCGCATCGCCTTGCAGAATCGCGTGGACCTCGGTGTACGTCATGCGCGCCGCCGAGCGAATGACGCCTTGGACAATCTCGTAGCTCTCGATGCGGCCTTCCGCGGTGAGCTGCATGATGCAGCTCAGCACCAGCCGGTCCTCGCCGGGGCGCAGGCTGCAGATGTCGGTGGAGAGCTCCTGCGGCAGCATGGGAATAGCGCGGTCAGGAAAGTAGACGCTGGTGCCGCGCAGCCGCGCTTCCAGGTCGAGGTCCGTGCCCGCGCGCACATACTCGGCCACGTCGGCAATGTGGACTTGCAACTCGTATCCACCGCTGGCATGCTCTTTCACCAGCACGCCATCGTCGAAGTCTTTCGCCGTCTCGCCGTCGATGGTCACAATCGGCAGTCCGCGAAAATCCCGGCGATGTTCCACCTCGGAGAGGTCCAGATGCGCCACGGCGCGGGCTTCCGCGAGAACGTGCTCGGGAAAGATGCGCGGGAGCTGATGCTTGCGGATCATCATCTCGACGTCCACGCCAAAGTCGTCGGGGTCGCCGAGCACTTCAATCACGCGGCCCATCGGCGGCCTTGTGGGCGAGGGCCAGCTCGTGATCTCCACATCCACGACGAGGCCTTCCAGGTCCTCGTGCCCGGCGGCTGGCGCGGCCTCGCTGCCCAGCACGCGGTGCGGCGTCTGGCCTTCAACGGCGGGCGGCAGCTCTTGCCCGGCGGGAATCAGGATGTGCTGCGTCATGCGCTCATCGAAGGGAACAACGGTGTGCTCGCGCGTGCGTCCCGCGCGCGCATAGTGAAAGACGCCGACGACGGTGGGGTTACGCCGTTCCAGCACGCGCGCAATGCGCCCTGACCGGCGGCCATCGGCGCGCGGCGGCTCAAGCTCCACCAGCACCTGGTCGCCCTGCATGGCTCCGCTCATCTCATTCGGCGGAATAAAGATGTCCTCTTGTCCCGCAGCCTGCCGCGCATTCGGCCGCACAAATCCATAGCCGTCGCGATGCAGGTCGAGCCGCCCGGCCACCAGATTGTCGCGCGTGCCCGCAAAGGACGAGACGGCGCGGGGAATGCCCCACTGCTCGCGGTCAACCTTCGTGAGCTCGCCGCGCACGGTCAGCCGCGCAAGCTGCTCCAGCAGCAGGCGCCGCTCGCGCCCGCCGGCCAGTCCCAGTTCGCGGACGAGTTGCTTGTACCCCGCCTTGCCGCCAGGCGAGCGGGCAATCCGCGCCACCAGTTCGCGATCCGTCATATCTCAAGAGTAGGGCAAAAATGCCTCGCGCGTTGGAGCTACGGCACGTACCCCGGCCCGCGCAGTACCTTGCCCGGCAAGGCCCCGGTCATTTTGCCGTCTACGATGACCGGCACGCCATTCACCAGCACGTCTTCCATGCCCTGCGAGAGCTGGTTGGGCTTCTCATAGGTCGCGAGATCGCGAATTTTTGCGGGATCAAACACCACCACATCGGCCCACATGCCCTGCTTCAGCACGCCGCGGTCGGCCAGCCGCATGCGCTGCGCGGGCAGAGCGGTGAATTTGCGAATCGCATCCGCCAGCGTCAGCGCTCTTTCTTCACGCACATACTTGCGCAGGATGCGCGGAAACGTGCCATACGCGCGGGGATGCGGATGCTCCGTGCCCAGCAGTCCCTCGGGCGAAGTCCCTTGCGAGTCGTTGTCGATGGAAACCCACGGCTGCTTCAGCGCCAGCACCACGTCGGGCTCGCTCATGCCAAAGACGGCCACCTCAGTAAATGCCTTGTCCTTGATGAGCAGGTCGCAGAGCGCGTCGATGGCGTCCTCGTGCCACTCTGCCGCCACTTCCGACAGCCGCTTGCCCTGGAGCGGCAGCAACTCGGGATTCTGCACCACGGCAATCAGGATTCCCTCGGGGCCGGGGACCTCCTGCCACTCGTTGTCCCAGTCCTCGCCCGCCGAGTCCTTGCCCTTGCTCAGCAGGTCTTTGCGAATCCGCACCCGCATCGCCGGGTCCCTGAGCCGGGCAATCAGCTTTTCATCGCCGCCATCGTGCGCCCATGGCGGAATGAAGGCTGAAAACGAATTGAACCACGCGGTGTAGGCGTAGGTGTTGGCGCTGATGTCCACGCCTGCGGCGCGCGCGGCGTTGATGCGCGCCACAATCTGCGGCATCTTGCCCCAGTTCGCTTTGCCTGCGGCCTTCAGGTGCCAGATCTCCACGGGTATATGGGCTTCGCGGCCGATCCGTACGGCCTCATCGATGGACTCCAGCACCGCATCGCCCTCGCTGCGCATGTGCGTGGCATAGATACCGCCATACTGGCCTGCCACGCCGGCCAGCGCAATCAGCTCGTCCGTCTTTGCATACGGCGCAGGCGCGTACTGCAGCGACGTAGACAGGCCCATGGCCCCGTCGCGCATTGCATCGCGGACCAGCGCCTGCATCTGCTTCAGTTGCGAAGGCGTTGGCTGCACGTCGGACTCGCCCAGCACCATGCGCCGCACGGAGGTGGCCCCCACGTAGCTGCCGAGGTTGATGCCCATGCCCTGCTTCTGGATGTGCGCGAAGTATTGACGCAGGGTGCGCCAGTCCGGCGTGATGTGGAAGTGCTCATAGGCGGCGCGATCGTCGGCAAGCATCGCGTCGTTCACCGGCGCGGCGGAGTCGCCCTCGCCCGTAATCTCCGTGGTGATGCCCTGGTAGATCTTCGATGGCAGGCGCGGGTCCACGAGCATGGTCAGCTCCGACTGGCCCAGCATGTCGATGAATCCCGGCGCAACCACCATGCCGTGGGCGTCGATGGTGCGCTTTGCGGGCGCTCCCGCCAGGTGGCCGATGGCCGCGATTCTTCCGCCACGAGTCCCCACGTCGCCCGAGTACCAGGGTGAGCCGGTTCCATCCATGATGTGGCCATGGGTAATGACGATGTCGAATGGCTCCTGCTGGGCCGCAGCCTGCACCCCCATGCCCAGCGCCGCCGCCACAACCACACTTGCACCTATCTTCAACGTTCCCGCGTTGCGCTGCATTCTATCCTCTTGTAGGGTGATTGTAGGGTCTGTTGCGTGATGCCTCGCCATTTTAAGGTTGTATAGTGTTGTCACAGTTGGAAACCTTCGGGCTCCCAATGTCACCTGCGCTCGAACATCTGCCGTGCGGCAGCATAAAATAGCCGCAGTGACATGCTTGGGACCGCCGAGCAGCAAGAACATCAGAGACGCGGACGCATGTGGAACCCTACATGCACATTGCACCAGACCCCGCGGCAACAGCATTTTGGGACCACGGAATTGGCCCCTGCCTTGGAAACCCAGTCCCACCAGGACAGAAAAGGAACACCCTTGAGCGCTATGTGGAAACCCAGCCAGTCCGGAACACCCGCCCCCACCCCCACCCCGGAGCCTTCGCGGCCAGTACCCCCGCCTCCGGCGTTTGAACCCCCCGCCCGCCCCGCGGCCCCCGTCGGCGAACAGGCAACCATCGGCAAAGGCCTGTTTATCAAGGGTGAAATCACCGGCTCAGAATCGCTGTTTATCGACGGCAAAATCGAAGGCAGCATCAACCTGCCGGGCAACCGCCTCACCGTGGGCCGCAATGGCCAGGTCTCCGCCAGCATCACCGCCCGCGAAATCGTGGTTCTAGGCAAGGTGCGCGGCAATGTCAGCGCCACTGACCGTGTGGACATCCGCGCCGAGGGCTCCCTCACCGGTGATGTAGCCGCAGCCCGTATCAGCATCGAGGACGGCGCTTTCTTCAAGGGCGGGATCGACATCCGCAAGCCGGAGAGCAAGCCGGCAGCCGCTGCCGCAGCAGCACCGGAAGCGCCCAAACCGGCTTAGTCCTGGAATGCACCCGCGCAAAAAGCCCCGCCACGGCGGGGCTTTTGTGTCGTGTCAGCGGCGGAATCGAGTCTAACCCAGTCCCAGCCTCTGCCGGGCCACCTTGGGCAGGGCCGACCCGGTCTTTGCAAGCACCCGGTCTGTAACGGCCAGCCACACGGCCGTGCCCGCCAGCACAATGTCCAGGTCTGTCCACCGGCTTGGTGTGCGCAGATAGGACCCGAGATGCGGAATCACCAATCCCCCAAGCCAGAAGAAGATGATCCACACCGCCGCGCCGCCTGCCGCTCCAGCCAGTGCGCAGCGGCCCAGCTCGACGTAGTCCAGGCTGGCCAGCGAAACCATCTGCCGCCGGTGCAGCAAAATGGCGATGGTCACGGTCTGCATCGCGATGCCGAGGTCCGAGGCGACGGCCAGCCCCATCGCTCCATGCCAGTGATAGAGCGAGGCATAGATCGGCAGCGACACCACCGTCACCACCGTTCCCGCCACCATCGGCACAAACGTGTTCCCCGCCGCGTAAAATGCGCGCGAGTAGATGGCCTGGGCCGACCAGAGAAACATCGACACGGAGAAGACGGCGAAATAGGCGGCGCACTCGTGCGCATCGGCAGCGGAAAATCTTCCGCCGATAAACACCAGATCGATCATCGGCTTGCCCAGGGCAATCATCGCCGAGGCGGCCAGCAGGCTCAACGCGGCCACACGCGAAACCGAGTCCGCCACCTGCACCGCGAAGTCGTAGTGGCGCTCCTTTGTCCACAGGCTGGCGAAGAACGGCATCGACGCCGCGCCCGCTGCCTGCGCCAGCATGGCCATCGGCGCGGTAAAAAGCTGCTTCGCATAGCTCATCAGCGAGACCGCGCCATGGGTGGCCGAGGCAAAGTGCGCAATGATCCAGCTGTCGGCCGTCACCAGGGATACCCCGGCAATGAGCGGCAGCGAGAGCCGCACCCACTCGCGCAGGCCCTCGTCGTGCCAGTCGAGAATGGGCCGGTAGCGCGTGCCCGCGCGCCGCGCGAAAAGGAAATTCAGGAAGAATGGGCCGAAGAAGGCTCCCGCGACCGTGCCAATGGCCAACGACGTCACGCCCATGCGCTTCTCCAGCAGCACGCCGCCGACAATCGTACCCAGCCCATAGATGAGCGGCGCGACGGCCTGCATGGTGAACTGCTTGCGCACCAGCAGCACCGCGCCAAACACGCCCCCGGCAAAGAAGCACAACTGCGCCGGAAGCAGGATGCGCGTCAGCCGCACGCAGAGCGCCGCTTTCTCGGCGTCAAAGCCGTTGAACCACCAGTGAATGTAGACGGGAGCAAAAATTTCTGCCAGCACGATGGCTGTGCCCAGCACCAGGTACATCGTCGTCAGAATTACTGAGAGCGAGCGCTCGCCTTCGGCCTCGCGGCCCGCTTCGCGGTACCGCGTCAGGATGGTGACAAAGGTGATGGAAGCCGCGCCCCCCACCAGAAAATACGAAATCATGTCCGGCAGCACAAAGGCGGCGTTCAGCGCATCGGCCTGCACGCCGCGTCCGAAGAGCCAGACAATGTACTTGACCCGCACCAGCCCGATGATGCGCGACAGAAAGGTCGCAGCCATCAGCACCAGCGTCGCGCTGAAGGCCGAATGAGCGTGCGAGGGGTGCAGCATCCGCAGGCCCCGCATCCAGCGCGATGCGGGCGGCCGGCCCGTCTGCTGCCTCGGCTGAGTTGTGGGCGGTTCCGTCACTGGACTTGATTCTACCGGGACAAGGTCTGGCAGCGGCGTTACCATTCAGTGGCGGACGGCTATGCCGCCTGCTGCAGGAGATTCACCCGTCATCTTAGCGAATGCTTTTTGGCAAGGGGGCGTTCATGCGGCTTCTCTCTGTTTATGGACTTGGCTTATGCCTTGGCATGTCTGCGCTGGCGCAGACAATACACGGCCGCGACGGCATCACCCTGCCGCCTCCGCCTCCCGTGCAGGTGAGCCCCGTCTACGACAGTTATTTCGGCACGAAGATCCCCGACAGCTACCGCTGGCTCGAAGATGCAAAGAGCGAGGAGACGCGCGCCTTCATCGACCAGCAGAACACCTATACGGCGCGCTACTTCAAGCAGGCGCGTATCCGTCCGGAGGTTGTTGCCGGCCTCGAACGGCTGGAGCAGGTAGCCCGCTGGACGCTGCCCATCGAGCGCGCCGGCAATTACTACTTCCAAAAGCGGCTGGCTGGCGAGAATCAGGCCTCGATCTATATGCGCCGCGGCTGGACAGGCAAGGATGAGCGACTCATCGATCCCGCCGCGCTGAGCCGCGACCCCAACAACTCGGTGGATCTGGCGGATGTTTCGCGTGACGGGCAGCTGATCGCCTACCGGGTGCGCAGCGGCGGCGCGGACGAGACCACGGTACGCGTGTTCAACGTGAAAACCGGAAAAATTCTCGAAGACCAGCTGCCCGCGGGCCTCTACTGGTCCGTCAGCTTCACGCCCGACGCCACGGGCCTCTTCTACACGCGCACCAACAGCCAGGGCTCGCTGCTTTACGAGCACGTGCTGGGCACGCGCGTTGTCCGCGACACGCTCCTCTTTGGCCGCGAGTTCCACGGCGAGCCCCTCGGCCCCATCGACCTGTTCATGTCCAACGTGACCGACGATGGCCGCTATCTCGTCGTCACCATTGAGCGCGGCGTCCCCGCCCGGCGTGTGGACATCGTCTTCCGCGACCTGACAAGAAAAGACGCGCCCTTTGACGTGCTCGTGTGGGATCTGGATTCGCGCTTCTCGGCTATCTACGCAAGAGGCGCGTGGTATGTGAAGACCGATTACGAGGCGTCCATGGGCCGCATCCTCAGGGCAGATCCCGGCGTGCTGCCCGACGCCTGGAAGACCATCGTCCCCGAAGCGCAGGAGGCCATCGATCATTTCTCGATTGTGGGCGGCAAGGTCTACGTCACGCGCCTCAAGGATGTGATTTCGCAGACATCCGTCTATATGCTCGAAGGCAAGTCCGCCGGCGCTGTCAGCTACGACGGCATCGTCTCCGCATCCGGCGTCTACGGCAAAACGACCGACCGCTACGGCTTTTTCAGCGTGCAGTCGTTCATCCAGCCACCCACGCTCTACCGGCTGGACACGGTCACCGGCAAGCGCGACGTCTTCGCCCAGCCCGAGGTCTCCTTTGATTCGAGCCAGTACGAGTTGAAGCAGGTCTTCTTCAAGTCAAAAGACGGCACGCAGGTTCCCATGTTCATTGCAGGAAAAAAAGGCCTGCGGCAGGACGGCTCCGCGCGCCTGCTGATGACCGGCTATGGTGGCTTCAATGTGAGCATGACGCCGGAATGGAGCGCGGCCTATGCCTGGTGGATGCAGCAGGGCGGCTGGTTTGCCCTGCCCAGCCTGCGCGGCGGCGGCGAGTATGGCGAGCACTGGCACGAGCAGGGCATGTTCGAGAAAAAGCAGAACGTCTTTGACGACTGGTTCGCGGCCGCCGAATACCTGATCGCCCAGAAGTACACCTCGCCCGAGCACTTCGCCATCGTCGGCCGCTCCAACGGCGGCCTGCTGATGGGCGCGGCTATGACACAGCATCCAGAGCTGTTCTCCGCCATTGACTGCGGCTATCCGCTCCTCGATATGCTGCGCTATCAGAGCTTCCTGCAGGGCTCGCACTGGACCACGGAGTACGGGTCGTCCGAGGACGAGAAGCAGTTCTTCTACCTGCTCAAATACTCGCCCTATCAGAACGTGAAAGCGGGCACGGCGTATCCGGCGGTGCTGTTCTTCACCGGCGACAGCGACACGCGCGTGGACCCGCTGCATGCGCGCAAGATGACGGCTCTCATGCAGGCGGCTTCGTCCAGCGGGCGGCCGATCCTGCTGCATTACAGCCTGGCCGGGGGCCACTCGGCCGGCGTGAGCGTGGAGCAGCAAATCCAGGACGACGCCGACGAATTGACCTTCCTGTGGACTGAAACAGGGCGAGCGCCCGCGGGCAAATGATCTTTGCGCAGAGTCCGGGCGCGTTTCCGTCATGCAAGCGCGCCGCGGCCTCACGATCCTCTGCCTGACCTCGACGCTATTCCAATTTGAAACTGGCAGCGCGTCGTCCCCATCCGGGAATCCAACAGCACCGTCCTTCGCGAAATGGCTCACGGCTACGGCTCAGGCCCGGGTATGCTTCAACCCATGCAGGAAACCGCAGAAGCTTCGCCCACACTTTCCGCTGCCAGTTTTGCAGCATTGCTGGCATCGCTCGCAGCGCCTGCAGCAGAGACGGTGCCGGAGCCGGCCTCTGCTGCCGATGACGCCCTTGCCGACGACGTGGCCACCCTCAGTTATGAGCAGGCGCTTCGCGCCCATGCGCGCTATCGCCCTGCCGATGCTGGCGCGCTGCCGGGCCTTTCTCCCGCCACGCGCCCGGGAAATCCCGCAACCAGGCAGAACAAACAGACTGTCCGTCCGCCAGAATCGGCAAAGCGGCACCCCGCCGTGCCACGGGAAAACCGAAAGTCGGCCAGCATCACCATCCGTCTGAGCGAGGAGGAAGCAGCGCAACTGCGTGAGCGCGCAGCGGAGGCCGGAATGACCGTTTCAGCCTATCTGCGTTCCTGCGCCTTCGAGGTCGAGGCCTTGCGCACGCAGGTCAAGCAGGCGCTCTCCGAAATCAGGTCGGCCGCGCCGGCTGAGGAGCCAGGATCCCCTGCGCCTGGACGGGCATTTTCCCCCCAACCCACCTGGCGGGCGCGGCTGTTTCCGCGCTGGGCGGGCAGCCAGCGGCCGGCGCACGCATGAGAGCCTACTCGACTTCCAGCACCAGGCACTTCAGGTATTCGGTCTCGGGCAGACTCAGCACCACGGGGTGGTCCAGCGTCGCGCCTCTGCGCTCCAGCAGGCGCACGCGGCGGTGCGCATCGGCGGCGGCCGCGGCCACCGCGCCCTGCAGATCCTCCCAGCCTACATGGTGGCTGCAGGAGAAGGTCATCAGCAGCCCACCCGGCCTCATCATGCGCAAGGCGCGCAGGTTCAGCTCCTTGTAGCCGCGCAGTGCTCCTTCGACGGCGCGCTTGGTCTTGGCAAAGGCCGGAGGGTCCAGAATGATCGTGTCGAACCGCTCGCCGGCCTCCGACAAGTCGCGCAGAATCTGAAAGGCGTCGGCCTCCACCCAGTCCACCTCGGCGCTGAGCCGGGCGCGATTGGCCTCTACGTTCCGCTCGGCCACCTCC
Source organism: Acidobacteriota bacterium (assembly GCA_028876395.1). GTDB lineage: Bacteria > Acidobacteriota > Terriglobia > Terriglobales > Acidobacteriaceae > Telmatobacter. The sequence goes on along the minus strand of JAGWRX010000024.1, from coordinate 14,801 downwards.
AGCGAGGCGCGCGAAGCGTCAATCCCCGTCACCTGCTTGCAGACCTGGGCCAGATGCAGAGCAAAGCCGCCCTGGTAGCAGCAAATATCCAGTGCCCGGCCGGCTGTACCCAGGCGCTCGGCCCACTGCCGGGCGGCGGCGTAGTTGGCCCGCTGGTCCAGAAAGGCGCCGGTCTTTTGCCCTGCGTTGGCGTCGTAGTAGAACAGCAGGCCATTCAGCCGGAACTGTGTGCTGGTCACCGGCGCATCCGGCTGCGCGGCCCATAAGGGCGCGATGCCGGGCGCAGTCAGTCCCTCCAGCTCGCGCATGCGCGGGTCAGGCCGCTCCAGAATGGAAGCGGGCTGCATCTCATCGCGCAGAACCCGCGTGCAGGTCTCGCGCGTCGCAGCCGAGTCCAGACCCTTGGTCAGCAGTTGCAGAACGATCAGCTCGCCGTACTTGTCCGCCACCACGCCGGGCAGCTCGTCGGCCTCGCTGAAGCAAAGGCGGCAGGCATCGGTCTCGTCGTCCAGCAGCGGCCTGCGCCGGGCAATCGCCGCGCGCAGCCGGTCTTCCAGCAATTTCAGCCACGCGGCCTCATCAACCGCCTCGCGCGATACCAGCCGCAGCGCAATCTGGGACGATGGACTGTAAAGCGCCGTGCCCAGCAGCAATCCGCGGGAGTCGGCCACGGGCAGCAGCGCGGGTGCCTCGCCTTCGCCCGTCTCAATCGCCTCGATATCGGAGGCGTACACCCACAGATGGCCCGCGCGCAGCCTGTCTGCGGCGCGCCGGCTCACGCGGGCTCCCGGCCCTGCTTGGTTTTTTTCCGGCCGCTTTTCTGCGGAAAAGGGACTTCTCGCGGGCTTGCGGGCTTCCGCATGCTGGGGCGGGGAGGGCTTCTGGCGACTCCGGTCGAAAGGCGCCACCGGACTCGAGTCCCTGGGCGCCTTCCGGTTTGGGTCAGACTGTGGCTTGCGCGGCTTGTTCATCAGCTCCCTCGGATTCCTCGAGCCCCAGGCAGGAGCAGATGAGCCGCTGCTCCTTACTGTGCCTGGATACTCTCCAGGTAGCGGCTCAGATTGCTGATTCTGAGTTGCTTCTGCTGGGAGTTAGCCTGGTCCATCTTACCAAGGATCGGGCCCCATACGGGCATCAGGTTCGATCCGTGCGCCGGTACCTCGGTGCCGAATTCAAGCACGGCCACGATATGGGAGTCCGGAAATCTGCCGCGGTTCTGCTTTCTCAGCTCAGTCAGGTCGGTCGGCGCTGGCTTCAGCGCGTTTGCCGCTGGACCATTGCCCTTGCCATCCACTCCGTGACATGGCGCGCAATAGCTCTTGAACATCGCCTGGCCGCTCGTAGGTGACACCTTATTCACCGGAATGATGATTTTTGACTGCGTTTCACCTGCATATCCCACGCCTGCGACAAAGGCCGCGGCGAGGGCTGTAAGTAAGAGGCGTTGTAACATAAGTTCCTCCGTTCTGGACCTCTACTCCGCAAGGGACTCTACGCCTATCCAGCAAGGGGATCGCTGTGACGGCGGGCACAGTCAACCGGGCCGTGCGGCACTGACCATCGCAGGCCACGCACGATAACATTCGAGGGTTAATTCATAACTCGCTCCTTTACCACTTCTTGAAATCAAGTAAGTGATGGAACAAGTAACTCATCTTCAAACCGGAAAGAAGTGATAGATGTGTCCCGGCACGCTTACTCATGCATGCGGCAAAGGGCAGGGCTGGGAGGGCGGTGGAAGGCAAGCCCGGCTCTGTCGGATGACTCGCTACCGTGATGGGTCACGATCACCACAGGCGTGTCTGATCCGCGGTGTCGAGCGCCTATTGGATAAGAAATATATCTGGAATCAGCAGCATACATGTATCCCGCGCAGTCGCCGGGTCTCCCGGTCTTTCCCTGTTGATGGTCAGGCGAATCGCCGTCCGGCGCCGCCGAGGGAGGGAGTTTCCCTCTGTTGCAAAGGCTCAGGCCTATAATGAAGCATGGCGACAGTTCGGCAGTCCATCCCCGCGGATGTACCCAGCGCCACCCCGGCATCTCCGGGGCAGGGCCCGACTGTCTTGCGCGTTCCTGATGAGCAGGCCATCGACCAGCGCTTTGAGGCGCTTCTCCGCCACGTTCAGGCCAATCGTCCCAATGAAGATGTGAGTCTCATCCGCAAGGCGTGGGATTTCTGCGTCCAGCACCATCAGGGGCAGGTGCGAGCCTCCGGCGAGCCATACATTATTCATCCGCTTGAGGTTGCCGAGGTGCTGGCGGAGATGAAGCTGGACGCGACAGCCATCGCCGCCGCGCTGCTGCACGATGCCGTTGAGGACACGCCCGCCACCAGTGAAGAGATTGAGGCCGGTTTTGGAGACCAGGTGGCCCACATCGTCGAGGGCGTCACCAAGATCGACAAGATCCAGTTTGCCAATCGCGAGGACCGCCAGGCCGAGAACGTGCGCAAGATGCTGCTGGCCATGGTCACCGACGTGCGCGTGGTTCTGATCAAGCTGGCTGACCGGCTGCACAACATGCGCACACTGGAGCATCTGAAGCCCGAACGGCAGGAGGCCATCGCCCGCGAGACGCTGGACATTTATGCCCCGCTGGCGCATCGCCTCGGCATGGGCAAAGTGCGCGGCGAGCTAGAAGACCTGGCCTTCCGCTACACCGACCCCGTGAGCTACGAGCAGGTGGCTGCGGCCGTCGAAGCGCGCCGCATCGAGGGCGAGCAATTCCTGCACTCCGTTGAAGACACGCTCGTTGAGCAGTTGCGCGAGAACCACATCGAGGCCCGCGTGGAGTGGCGCATCAAGCGCCTCTACTCCATCTTCCAGAAGTTGCAGCGCACCAAGGTCACCTTCGATCAGGTCTACGACCTGCTGGCCGTCCGCGTCATCACTCAGGACGTTGCCTCCTGTTACGCCGTCTTCGGACTCATCCACACGCTGTGGCGTCCGGTGCCGGGCCGCATCAAGGACTTCATCGCCATGCCCCGCGCCAATCGCTACCAGTCGCTCCACACCACGGTGATTGGCGAAGGCGGCCACCAGTTTGAAGTGCAGATTCGCACCGAGGAGATGCACCGCATCGCCGAGGAGGGCATCGCCGCCCACTGGAAATACAAGGCCGGCGATGGCGCGGTCACAGCCCGCGACGAGGAGCGCCTCAACTGGATTCGCCAGCTCGTCGAGTGGCAAAAGGAAATGACCGACCCCAACGAATTCCTCTCCAGCCTGAAGATGGACCTGTATCCCGACGAGGTCTACACCTTCACGCCCAAGGGGAAGGTCGTTGTGGTTCCGGCCGACGGCACGCCCATCGATTTCGCCTACACCATCCACACTGAGGTGGGGCACACCTGCGTGGGCGCCAAGGTCAACGGGCGCATGGTGCCCCTGCGCACCAAGCTGCGTACGGGCGACATCGTTGAAATCGTCACGCAGAAGGATCACAAGCCAAGCCGCGACTGGCTCTCCTTCGTCAAGAGCCCGCGCGCCCGCAACAAGATCAAGCACTGGCTCAATGAGGACCAGCGCCGCCGCGCCGTGGAGATTGGCCGCAAGCTGCTGGAGCGCGAGGCGCGCAAGTTCAAGGTGCCGATGAGCCAGATTGACGACCAGGACCTGAGCCGCATCGCCAATGAATATGGAGTGGCCACGGCCGCCGACCTGTTGGCCACGCTGGGCCAGGGCAAGCACTCCGCCCACCAGGTGCTCAACAAGCTCGCACCCGGCTACGCCGCGCCCGCCGAGCCCGAGCCGGGCACAGAGACGAAACCCGGCGAGACGCCGATGACCGACGCGGTGCGCAAGCTGCACCTCACCGGCTCCGATTCGCTCGAGGTCGAGGGCCAGAACGACCTGCTCGTCTATCGCGCGCGCTGCTGCAATCCCATTCGCGGCGAGGAAATCATCGGCTATGTCACGCGCGGCAAGGGCGTGGCCGTGCATGCGCGCAGCTGCCCCAATATTCAGAATTTGCTTTACGAGAGCGACCGCCGCATCGCCGTCGAGTGGGCCCGCGTGGGCGATGAGTCCGCGGGCCGCATCCAGCGCTACCCCGTCAAAATCACCGTCTTCTGCGACGACCGCACGGGCATGTTGAAGGAGCTCACCGCCGTCATCTCCGACGACGACACCAACATCCGCGGCGTGGACATCCGCCGCGATGAGAACGGCGAGGCCATCATCGAGTTCATCGTCGAGGCGGAAGACCTGCGCCATCTCAACCGCATGGTGCTCGGCCTGCGCCGCGTCAGCGGCGTCCGGGATGTGCAGCGCACGCAGAAGATCTAGCTCAGCACCAGCTTGGCAATCGTAGCCAGCTGCATGTTCGACGTGCCCTCATAAATCTTGCCCACCTTGGCGTCGCGATAATACTTCTCCGCCGGATAGTCGCGCACAAAGCCGTTGCCGCCGAAAATCTCCACGCACTGCGAGGCCACGCGCTCCGCCACCTGCGACGTGAACAGCTTGGCCATCGCCGCCTCGCGCACAAAGGGCTGCCCCGCGTCTTTCAGGCGCGCCGCGTTGTAGACCATCAGCCGCGCCGCCTCAATCTCCGTCGCCATTTCGGCCAGCGTAAACTGCACCGCCTGAAACTCCGCGATGGGCTTGCCGAACTGGCGGCGTTCCTTTGCGTAGCGCGCCGCGTGGCCCCATGCGCCCTCGGCCAGACCCAGCATCTGCGCGCCGATGCCGATGCGCCCTTCATTCAGCGTTTCAATGGCAATCTTGTAGCCCTTGCCCGGCTCGCCGAGCAGGGTTGTCGCAGGCACTTCGCAGTCCTCAAAGATCAGTTCGCAGGTACTGCTCGCGCGGATGCCCATCTTGTCTTCCTTGCGCCCCACCGTGAAGCCCGGCGTGCCCTTCTCCACCAGAAAGGCCGTGATGCCGCGATAGCCCGCCGCCGGGTCGAGCGTGGCGAAGACCATAAACAGCCCCGCCTCGCGCGCGTTGCTGATCCACAGCTTGCGTCCGTTCAGCCGGTAGCCGCCCTCCGTGGCTTCCGCGCGGGTCTGCAGCGCAAAGGCGTCCGAGCCGGAGCCGGCCTCGCTCAGCGCATAGGCGCCCGGCGTGTCGGCTGCCAGCCGCGGCAGCCACGCGCCCTGCTGCTCCGCCGTGCCCCACCGCCGCATGGCATTGATCACCAGTGTATTGTGCACGTCCACCAGCACGGCCACAGCCGGGTCCACGGTGGAGATGGCTTCAATGGCAAGCACCGCGTCAAAAAACGTGCCGCCCGCGCCGCCCATCTCCTCGGGGACCTCAATGCCCATCAGCCCCAGCGCAAACAGCTTCTCCACAAGGCCGGCTGCAAACTGCTGCTCGTCGTCCATCTGCCGCACCAACGGCCCAATGGTCTCCCCGGCAAACTGCCGCACCGTGGAGTAGAACAGATTTTCTTCTTCAGAGAGCTGCGTGAGCGGGGCATGAGCAAGAGCGGTCAACGGAGTACTCCTTCAGCCCTCGGAGTGTATCAAAGCGGGCGCCAGGCAAGCCGAGCCGCGCAAAAGAAAAGGGGGCAGTCGCCGCGTGGCGACTGCCCCCGGTCCTGGTGCGCCTGGGTTAGTCGATGACGAACGTGAACGTGGTGGACGCCGTGAGGGCCGTGTTCGTTGAATCCTTGCCCGTCACGGTGATGGTGTAAGTGCCCTTGGATGGGTTCGGGACGCTGACACCGCCGCCGCCCCCGCCGCACGCGGAGATGGTCAGGCCGAGCGCCACCAGTGCAATCACGCCGGCCACGCCGCGCAGCTTCTTCGAGTAACGGGCCATGAACCCGGCCAGCAGCAGCCCGGCAAAGGCCAGCCCCGCCGGTGCAGGATTGGGCGCGTTGTTGCGCGAGGTATGCGTCCCCATCATCGCGCGCATCGGCAGCATGTGGCTCTTGCCGCTGTAGTAGCCATAGTAACCGCCGTAACCGGCGCCGCTGGCGTTGCAATCCGCCGCATTCGTGTCCAGCGTAAAGGTCGTGCTGGCGGCGGTTGTGCCGCTCACCGTCACCTGGCCGCTCGAACCGTCCGGGGCGATCTTGGTGAAGTTGTAGCACAGGTTGGCGAGCGCGCTGGAATTGGAGGCCGTAAAGCTGATGTAGATCGTGCCCGTATAGCCGCCCGACGGTGTAAAGGTCAGCGTCTCCTGGCCCGAGGTGCCTTGCTTGACCGTCAGGGTAGAGGGGCTCGCCGACACCCTGAAGCTGGCTGTACCCGTGCTTCCGCCAATCGTCACCGATCCCGCGCCCGTTGAGGCTGCATGAGTCGTGTCGCCCGCATAGTTGGCCACCACCACGTGCGTGCCCGAGGTTGTGAACGAGGTTGTATACGTCGCCGTGCCGGTCCCGTCCAGCGTCGCGGTCGCGGTTGTGCCGCCGCCGCTCAGCGTCTGATCGATGGCCAGGTTCACCGTGCCCGAGGGGATCGTCGATCCGGTGGACGAGGCAACCTTGATGGTGAAGGTCACGTTGGTGCCCGAGGTCGGCGTTGCGGTCGACGCGGTCACGGCCGTCGTGGTGTCAATCAGCCCGGCTGAACCGCCTGAGTTGGCCGGCCACGCAGTGGAAAGACCGGCAAGTTGGACTGAGCCGAGCCCCGTCGCGAGGTCGTAGCCCGTGCCCGCGGAGTAGCCCGCCGTGGATGTGCCGCAGTAGGTTGTTCCGGCAAGGCAGTTGTTGTTGCCGATCGTGATGTCGTGGAAGGCCGCCGCATACGTGGCGCTGTTCGAGGCCAGCGTATAGAGCGTCGGGTTGATGAGTCCCTGTCCGGTCGGGTAGTTCTTCTGCTGGTTGATCAGCGCCAGCATGCCCGCAAACACCGGCGTCGCAAAGCTGGTGCCGCCGGCCAGCGTCAGGTAGTTGCCGCCCGAGGTGCCGTCGCGGAAGCCGCTGTTGCAGCTCGCCGCCTGCGCCGGGTTTGTGCCCGATGCCGGCTGCCATGCGCTCGTGTCGCTCGTGCAGTAAAGATACGCAACGAAGTTCGGCGAGGAGTAGAGCGAGATATCCGGCACATCGCGCTTGCTGTCGTTAGGAATCCCGGGAACGCCACCCTGCCACGTGGGCTTGGAGAAAAGTGCGCTGACGCCGCCGCCCGTGGCGCTCAGGCCAAAGGAGCTGGAGTCGTCGTTCCACGTGACCTCAGGCAGCCACTGCAGCGCGGAGGTAATCACGTCGGTCGATTGCTTGGCCGCCCAGTACGCCGAGCCGGAAGTGTAGTAGGCCGCGTCATAGGCAATGCTTGAGGTGTAATACGCCGTGTTGGGATTATCGATTTCCGTGCCGCCCACGCCGGTGACGTAGGGGCTGCTCGCCGGGTAGTTCACGGCCAGCGCCTGCTGCTGCGCTGTCGTCAGGCTGCTCACGCCGTTGCAGGAGGTCGAGCCCTGGTCGCCCGAGGCGGAAAGAATCGTCTGTCCCTGCGAGGCCGCCTGCTTGAAGACCGACTCCAGCGAGTAGCCCTGAAGAACCGTCTCGCAGGCGCCGTAGCTCACGCTGATAATGTCGCCGATCTTCTGATCGACCGCGTAGGTGATGGAGTCAAACACGCCGCTGCTGGTCGTGCTGTTGCCGGTGTAGACAAAGAAGATGTCCGCGCCGGGAGCCATTGCGCCGGACCACTCCAGGTCAAGATCGGACTCGCTCTCATCTCCGCTGCTGATGGTCGACGTACCGGTGCCGGGCACCAGCACCTGCGTCGGGTCCTTGACGGTGAGCCCGGCCGCCTTCTGGAAGTTCTCAATATCGCTGACCACAATGGCAGACTGGCCCATGATGGCGATCGTCTGCCCCGTGCCGTCGAAATTCTTGGTGATGGCGCTGGTCGGGTCGTAGGCCATCTTGATGTCGCCGGGGGCAAAGAACACATTGCCTGAGATGTACGACGTAAACGCCGGACTGGCAACCGGGGCCACGCGCGCGGCGTGCATGGAGCGCGGCTTGAAGTCGCTCAGATTCCTCACGCCCTCAACCACCGGCGCAATCGCCGACGGCACCGAGAGCGCCGAGGCCGGGCCAAAGTGCATTGTGCCGTTCACGCTGTAGAAGCGCATCTGGGTCCGGAACGCCTGCTCCACCTGGCCTACGGTGCCGGAGAAGCGGATCATGTTCCGGCTGCGGGCCGTGTAATCCACTGAGAAGCCCTGCTGCTGGAGCCAGAGCCGCACCTTGTCGATGTCGGACTGGGCCATGCCGAAGCGGGCCGCAAACTGGTCCGGTGTCAGCCACTGGTGATAGAGCGGCGAGGCCGGGTTCTGCTGCGCGGCCAGCAGCGCGTCCAGATCTGCCTGCTGCGCTGCCGAGCGATTGAAGACGATGCTGATGCTTTCGAGGCGGGTGCCGGGGGACATCGGGCCGGCGTCAAACTGCGCCTCCATCTGCGGTCCGCCCTTCAGCGCGGACATTTCGTTGGTGACCTCGGAGCGAATACGGGGAGCGGGCGCCTGTGCGGCAAGAGCAGTGGCCGCCATGACGCAGCAGGCGATCCATCCGCCCAACCTAAGCCACTTTTTCTTTGGGAGTGTAAGCATCGTCTTCATAGCCATCCTTATAAGGTGGAGCGTACCAAGTCCAAACATGCTAGCACGGACAGACCGCTTCCGTACCCGGGTTCAGAGAGTCGTACCGAGCGCGCTGGAGTCATTTCCGGAGCAGAAATGAACGAATGAGGAAGACGACGGACATCCATCCGCCGCGCTTCGCCGGAGCGGCCTCCAGAAAAGAACAAAGCACACCTGTCTAACCATCATAGACACAGATTCTCGCTTAGAGTTGCCCGGAAGGCCGTGCCACTTTCGTGGCATGCACAGAGCGCGCTCAGCCGGCGGAGGGGGCCGGGCTTACCAGTTCCAGGATCGGCGTTGATTTGCGCGGCGCAACAAACCGGTCTGTGCGCCAGGCAATCGCCAGCCTTTCCCGGTCCAGCAGCTTGCGAATCTGGCCGCGCGCGTGGTCGGTCCAGGGGCCGTTCCGGTCCAGCCGTACATAGGTCTGCCAGTGGCGCAGCGCGGCCCGGCATTCTCCCTTGCGCTCATAGGCCAGGGCGAGGTTGTAGTGCGCGTCGGCGTAGTGCGGGGCCAGGGCCACGGCCTGCCGGTAGGCGGCAATTGACTCATCCAGCCGCTCCAGCTCGTCCAGCACGTTGCCCAGGTCAAAGAACGCCAGCACGTAGCCCGGGTCGGCTTCCGTGGCGCGGCGATAGAGCGCCTCCGCCCGCCCGTACTGGCGCAGGTGGAAGTGGATGGTTCCCAGGTTGATGCAGGCCGGCGCATACTCCGGTTCCCGCGTGAGGATATCCTCGTAGAGCTCAATGGCGCTCTGCTTGTCGCCGGTCTCCTCCGCCTGCACCGCGGCCAGAAAGCACTCCTGCACGCCCTGCACGCTGCCTGTGCCCGGCTTACGCAGAGCGCACGGCTCCGGTGATCCCGGTTCCCGGTCGAGGCGCTCGAAGTCGAAGAGAAACTGCCGCCGGATCGGATCCACCATCGCGCCTTCGCAGCGGAACGCAAGCCGCGTTCCGGTCCGCACCAGGCTGGCCTCAAGCAGCGGATTGGAAAGGCCGGCCACCGACTTCATCGCGACAATCGAGTGCCGGATCGAGGCCGCCGAAACGGCCTCCTCGCGCAGCGCGCGCAGCGTCTTCAACTGCCCGAGATCCTGGAATGTGTAGGTCTGCTGCGAAGGAATCAGATCGGCCCTTTCCCAACCCTGCAACTGGCGGGAACTGATTTGCAGTATCCGCAATACGTCCTGGCGGCTGTAGCTGGTCACTCTTCGATGCTCCCGTGGTGGCTCCGGCTCGGCGTCGGGTCGCGAACGGCCTTCTGGAATTCGAACCCCGGCTCCGGTTCCGGACGTTGCTCTTGGAACAGTTATGGAGGAACCGCTCTTGCTGCGATTATGCCAATATTATGCGTGGATAAGCAGGCTTCAATTGCGGCGGCAAGAAAAAGTGAGTGGATAACCCGTACCTGATTTGGTTCATGCGGGGCATGGAAGCGGCATTCTGTGGAAAAGCCGTGCGCAATTCGGCATGGCGCGGCCGATTCCCCAAAAGGCTGCATGGCGTCATCGAACGGCGGTCATGTTGTGTCTTGGGGGCAGCGCTTTTATGCTGGGTTGAGCTTTCCAATGTTCCGCCGCACCGGCGCGTCCGGCCCGGCTTGATGAAAATGGACTGAACGCATGGTTGAAGCCACCTTTCGCTTGTTACTGGGCGAGCATCCTCAGGTCCTGGCAGTGAGTGAGGGGGTTGAGGCATTGCTGGGCTTCAAACCGGAGGACTTCCTCTCCGCAGGTGTGCATCTGCAGGACCGGATTCACCCCCGGGATTCCGAGATCGCGGGCAAGCTCTTCTCCGCTGAGGACTGGAATGGTTCCGGCGGCTTCAACATCCGGCTGCGGCATGCGGATGGACACTTCTGCCGCGTGAGCGGCCAATGCGCGAAGCAAACCGGCCCCGGCGTTGGGCTCATTCTGCATCTGACCCTTCGGGGCGCGAAGCACCCGCACGCCGGCCCCCATTCCAGCCCGGACGAGCGGACACACGCGGCGCGTCCCCGCATCCTTGAGGCCGACGAGTCGCTGCGCGAGGCGCATACGATAGCCGGCCTGGGCAGCTACGCTTTGGATGTCGCCACCGGCGCCTGGTCGGCTTCAGATGTGCTGGATGGGATTCTCGGCATCGGCAAGGACTACGACCGCACCGACGCAGGCTGGCGCGCCCTTATCCATCCCGATGACCGCGCGGAAATCCCCACCAGCCTGGCAAATGCTCTGCAGGACGTGGGCGCCCCCTTCAGCAGAGAATTTCGCATCACTCGCCAAAGCGACGGCGCCGAGCGCTGGGTGCATGGACTGGGCAGGGTCGAGTGCGACGCGCAAGGACGCCCCGCGGTCCTGCGCGGCACCATCCAGGACATTACAGAGCGCAGGCAGACCGAGGCGGCGCTGCGCGAGAGCCGCGAGCTGCTTCAACTGTTCATCCAGCACGCCCCTGCCGCCCTGGCCATGTTTGACCGCGAGATGCGCTACCTGGCCGCCAGCCGGCGCTGGGTTGAGAGCCACGGGCTGGCCGGGCAGGAACTCATCGGCCGCTGCCACTACGACATCTTCACCGATCTGCCGGAGAGCTGGAAGCAGACCCATCGCCGCGCCCTGGCGGGAGAAGCGACCGAAGCCGGCGAGGACAGCTTCCGCCGGCCGGACGGCAATGTCATGTGGGTGCGCAGAAAAGTGCATCCATGGTTCACGGGCAGCGGCGCCATCGGCGGCATCATCCTCTTCGCTGAGGACATCACCCGCGAGAAGCAGGCCGATGAGCGGCTCCACCTGGCCGCCAACGTCTTCACGCACGCCTCTGAGGGCATCCTGATTACCGATGCCAACGGCTCCATTCTCGACGTCAATGAAGCCTTCACGCGCATCACCGGCTACTCCCGCGAAGAGGTGCTGGGCGACAATCCGCGCCTCCTGCGATCCGGCCGCTACAGCTCCGAGTTCTATGCCGGCATGTGGAACCAGCTCATCGAGCAGGGCAACTGGTCCGGCGAAATCTGGAACCGCGCGAAGAACGGACGCATCTACGCGGAGAATCTGACCATCACCGCGGTGCCCGATGAATCGGGAAAGCCCAGGCAGTATGTCGCGATGTTCTCTGACATCACTTCCATCAAGGAGCAGGAGCGCAAGCTCGAGCATGTCACCCACTACGATCTGCTGACCGGGCTTCCCAACCGCACCCTGCTCGCCGACCGCCTGCATCAGGCCATGGCCCATGCGCACCGCCGCGGCCGGATGATGGCGATCGTCTGTCTCGACCTCGACAACTTCAAAGCCATTAACGACCGCCACGGGCACAATGTAGGCGACCAGTTGCTGACGGCCCTCACCCGGCGCGTCAGCCTTGTGCTGCGCGAAGGCGACACGCTCGCCCGCCTGGGAGGAGACGAGTTCGCCGCAGTTCTGCTTGAGCTCTCCGGCAGCAAGGAGAGCACTCCACTGATTACCCGCCTGCTGCGCGCCACCTCTGAGCCGGTGCAGGTGGGCGAACTCACGCTGCCGGTGTCGGCCAGCCTCGGCGTCACCTTCTTTCCCCAGACCGACGACGTGGATGCGGATCAGCTGCTGCGCCAGGCCGGCCAGGCCATGTACCACGCCAAGCTCGAAGGCAAGAACCGCTACCACATCTTCGACCCCCGGCTCGACCGCAGCATGCGCGGACACCATGAAGACCTGGGCCGCATCCGCCAGGCTCTTGAAGCCAGCGAATTCGTGCTCCACTTCCAGCCCAGGGTCAACATGAGCACGGGCGCCATTCTGGGCGCGGAGGCGCTCATCCGCTGGCAGCACCCGGAGCAGGGCCTCGTTCTGCCCGCGCAGTTCCTGCCCGTCGTTGAAGGCGATCCGCTGGCCATTGACATTGGCGAGTGGGTCATCCGCAACGCTCTCAGCCAGATGGAGCGCTGGCGCGCGGAGGGCCTCGACATTCCCATCAGTGTCAACATCGCGGCCCACCAGCTGCAGCAGGACACGTTTGTCCAGCGGCTCCAGGCTCTGCTCGCCGAACACCCCGGCATTGCGCCTTCCAGCCTCGAGATGGAGGTGCTTGAAAGCAGCGCCCTGCAGGATATTGCCCAGGTCTCCGAGGTGATTCGCGCCTGCAGCCGGCTCGGTATTTCCTTCGCCCTGGATGATTTTGGCACCGGCTATTCGTCGCTTTCCTATCTCAAGCGCCTGCCGGTGGACGTGCTCAAGATTGACCAGAGCTTTGTCCATGACATGCTCGACGACCCGGAGGACCTTGCGATTCTCGAGGGCGTGCTCGGGCTGGCCACTGCCTTCCGCCGCCGGGCCATCGCCGAGGGAGTGGAGACCGTGGACCACGGACTGATGCTGCTGCGGCTGGGCTGCCAGCTGGCGCAGGGATACGGCATCGCCCGCCCCATGCCGGCCGATGAGCTGCCCGCCTGGGCGGCCTCGTGGCGTCCTCATCCCCGCTGGATCAACGTCGCTCCGGCTGCCGTGGACGACTGGCCGCTGCTCCACGCAGGCGTCGAGCATCGCGCCTGGGTCGCGGGCGTCGAAGACTTTCTCAAGGGCCTGCGCCACAAGGAGCCGCCCCTCGACCACCGCGAGTGCAAGTTCGGCCTCTGGCTGCTTGCCGAGGCCCAGACGCAGCGCGGCCGCCTCTCCGCTTTCGAGCAGATGAATGTCCTGCATCAGCAGATGCACGCGCTCGGGGCCGAGCTGGTTGCCCTCAAAACCCAGGGCCAGGCCGAGGCGGCGCTCGCCCGCCTGGCCGAGTTGCATGAGCTGCGCGGCGCCCTCTTCGAAAAGCTCAACGGACTGCAGAGCCACCATAATCAGGGCCTGCCGCGCTAATGCCTCGTGTCCGCCTGCTCCTCGTGACTCCGCCTGCATCGGAACTGTGCAGGCTGCCCCCCTCTGTCACGGCCGCATCGCCGAAATCCTGCTAAAATCTAGCTTTCCGGCCAGCCAGGCCGCGCGCGGTTCCACCCGCAGAAAGCCCGCACCGTGCCCAACCCACCCAAGTCCGTTACTTACGCCGACGCCGGGGTCGACATCTCCGGCGGAGACCGCGCCAAAGAACGCATCAAGTACCTGGCGCAAAAGACCTTCAACCGCAATGTGCTGGGCGGCATCGGCGGCTTTGGAGCGCTCTTCCGCCTCGACCTGCAGCGCTGGAAGAACCCCATCCTCGTCAGCTCCGCCGATGGTGTCGGCACCAAGCTCAAGGTGGCCTTTGAGCTGGGCATGCACCACACCGTGGGCGCGGACCTGGTCAACCACTGCGTCAACGACATCGCCGTGCAGGGCGCCACGCCGCTCTTCTTCCTCGACTACCTCGCCAGCGGCCGCCTCGATCCCGCCGTCACCGAGTCTGTTGTCACCGGTCTCGCCGAGGCCTGCAAGGCCAACGGCTGCGCCCTCATCGGCGGCGAAACCGCGCAGATGCCCGGCTTCTATGCCGACGGCGAATACGATCTCGCCGGCTTCATCGTCGGCGCCGTGGACCGCGACAAGATGGTGACCGGCGCGGAGATCAAGCCCGGCGACGTGCTCATCGGCCTGCCCTCCACCGGGCTGCACACCAATGGCTATTCGCTGGCTCGCAAGCTCATGTTTGAAGTGGCCGGCTACAAGCCCACGCAATACGTCACCGCCATCAAGGAGAAAGCCGGCGCGGCCCTCATGAAAACCCACCGCAGCTACCTCCACGTCATTCAGAAGCTCGTCACCGCCGGCCTCACCACCGGCATGGCCCACATCACCGGCGGCGGAATCACCGAGAATCTGCCGCGCATCCTGCCCAAAAACACCGCCGCGCAAATCGAGCTGGGCTCCTGGCCCGTGCTGCTCATCTTTGAGCACCTCCGCGACCTCGGCCAGGTCTCGCAGGAGGAGATGATGCGCACCTTCAACATGGGCATCGGTCTTATCGCCGCCATCCCGGCCGCCAAATTCACGCGCGCCAAAAACCTCCTCGACCGCGCCGAAGAAAAGTTCTACGTCGTTGGCCGCGTGGTCAAGGGCGAGCGCCGCGTGCAGTACACATGAACTTTGCCGTTGAGTCCAGGGCGCGAACTGATCCGCCGCGGACAGTGAGAGCACGAATTCACAGATGAAGGGTACGGGCTTTAGCCCGTACAGAACGATCCAACCGAAGCAATGGGGGCTTTAGTCCCTGAGGGCAATCCCCTGAACCGACCCACTCCAGCCCCGCACGATGAAGGCGCGCAAAGCGCCGAGTCGCCCGTCCGGCAAAGACTCCGCCTCGGCATTCTCATCTCCGGCCGCGG
>JAGWRX010000023.1 GCA_028876395.1 Acidobacteriota bacterium | reverse complement strand
TGAACATGACCCATCTGCTTTCGGTCGATGACCTGGAGCGCGACCAAGTCGAAGCCCTGTTGGCCACGGCCCGCGCCGCAGAACCCATCGCACGACGACACAGGGTATGCCGAGTGCTGGAAGGCGCTGTGCTGGGCAACCTGTTCTTCGAGGCCAGCACGCGGACACGGATGAGCTTCGCAGCTGCGTTCTGCCGCCTGGGCGGAGCGGTGTGCGACACGACAGGGTTCACCTTCTCCTCGATGGCCAAGGGGGAGTCCATCGCCGACACCAGCCGGGTGATCAGCGGCTACTGCGACGCCCTGGTGGTGCGCCACCCAGAGCAAGGCGCAGTGGCCGAATTCGCACGGGCAACGCATGTTCCGGTGGTCAACGGAGGAGACGGCCCTGGGGAACACCCGAGCCAGGCACTGCTCGATCTGTACACCATCGAGGATGAATTCGCGCGCCTGGGCAAGCATGTCGACGGCGCGCATATCGCGATGGTCGGCGACCTGCGTCATGGGCGTACGGTGCACTCACTGATCAAATTGCTTGCACAGCGATCGCGCATGCGTTTCACGTTGATCGCCCCGCCAGGACTGGAAATGCCTGCGGCGATCTGTGACAGGGTCGCTGCGAGTGGCCATTTGATTCAAACGCGGCGCGTGCTGCGCCAGAGCTTGCATGACGCGGATCTCGTCTATGCAACGCGCATCCAGCGCGAGCGGATGTCAGGCGAGATGCGCGAGGGGTATACGCCGGATTTCCGCGTGGACCGTGCATTCGTCGACACCCATTGCGGGGCCTCGACCGTGCTCATGCACCCGCTGCCGCGCGATTCGTCGCCTGGCGCCAACGATCTGAGCACCGACCTTGACGGCGATCCGCGGCTGGCCATCTTTCGGCAGACAGACAACGGCGTCGCGGTCCGCATGGCGATCTTTGCCACCCTGCTCGGGGTCGAGTCGCTGTTGCAGCGAGGGCTGCGCGATACCCCTTGGCGACATCCGCATCGCATCGGCCCCCTGGACGCGGACTTCCACGCCCTAAGCCCTGGGTGAACAGTGACGCGATTCGAAGTGCCGTAGTCTTCGAGGGCCCGCCATTGCCTGACATCGTTCAGCTCATCGAGATCGCCGAGCACGCACTGCGACAGGCTAGGCAACAACAGAACTTCAACAGCGACAAGCGTCTTCGACATTTTGTTGTTCACGCCAGCGCCGCAGCTGCCGAGCTGGCGCGAACGAAACGTCGAGGGGACCGGCATCCCAAGCACCTCGAAGCCACTGAGCTCGGCGACTTTGAGGCCTTGGCCCCTCGGAGATCACCTCAATCGGAGGAGCTTGTTTGCGGCCCCATGAGTGCCGAAAAAGCTCCATGCCGACAGGCACATTCAACACTCTGTTGTCCAACCTCCCGATAGCGCTGTCCGCATCGCCTCGGGAATTTTCACACTCTGCCACGCCCATGGCGCAGACAGAGAGGCGCTCTCCCCTCTGAAGCGGTTTCTACACTTTGTTGTGCGACGCCTGGTAAAGGTGTCGGATAACAAAGTGTCAAACGCCTCCTCTTTCTACGCCCACGGGCAGAGAACAGAGTGTTGAAGCGCCTCGTTCGACAAGGAGATTTTGCCTGTCCGGTGCTGAGGATGCCGGGTCGCGCCGTTGACGCCGCCCTCGAGACCGTCGGGGTCTGCTCGGCACCCGCACGCGCATTGCGCGACCCAAGCGCCGTCGGCCGCGGGAATGGGTTGAAAATGTGCGCATACTGTGCGTCGGATGTGCACACCGGGCACCACCGAGGAGATCCCGATGGTAATGTCCCACCGAGTGGTGTAAGTCTTTGACGCGGTGAGCTGCGAAGGGCGTAGCCCGGGGCAGCTCACCGTGCGCCGGTCGTCCCTGGAGATGGGGGTGGCCATCGTGAAGTCCGGATAAGGTTGAGGTGCGACCCACC
>JAGWRX010000022.1 GCA_028876395.1 Acidobacteriota bacterium | reverse complement strand
GAAGCGCTGCTCTTCATCGACGACGAGCAGACCGAGGTCCTGGAACTTGAGGTCCTTCGAGAGAATGCGGTGCGTGCCGATGAGGACATCGACTTTGCCGGCGGCGACGCGTTCGAGGATTTCCTTCTGCTCCTTTGCGGTGCGGAAGCGCGAGATCATTTCAACGTTGATGGGGAACTGCGCGAAGCGGCGCTTGAAAGTCTCAAAGTGCTGAAAGGCGAGCACAGTGGTGGGGGTGAGCACGGCCACCTGTTTGCCATCCTGGACGGCTTTGAAGGCGGCGCGCATGGCAACTTCAGTCTTGCCGTAGCCAACGTCGCCGCAGAGCAGGCGGTCCATGGGCGTGGTGGATTCCATGTCCTGCTTGATGGCGGAGATGGCGGTGAGCTGGTCATCGGTCTCGCGGTAGTCGAACGAGTCCTCGAACTCGCGCTGGAACTCGTTGTCGGGCGAGAAGGCTGTGCCCTGTGCCGTGTGGCGCTCGGCGTAGAGCTTGAGCAGCTCGCCGGCCATGTCCTGCATGGCCTTGCGCACGCGGGCCTTGGTTTTGGTCCACTGCTGGGAGCCGAGCTTGTTGAGCACGGGCGCGGGCCCGGCGTCGGTGGAGCGGTATTTCTGAATCAGGTCGAGCCGCGTGAGCGGGACATAGAGCTTGGCCTGCTCGGCGAATTCGAGGATCATGAACTCGACCGCGAGCCCGTCCTGGACAATTTCTTTGAGGCCCTGATACTGGGCGATGCCGTGCTCCACATGGACGACGTAATCGCCGATGGTGAGATCGCGGAAGTCGGAGACGAAGGCTGCGGTCTTGGAGCGCTTGGGCGCGGGACGGGCCATGATGTCGGCCTCGTCAGAGAGATCGTTGGCGCCAAAGACGATGAGGTTCGAGTCAGGCAGGCTGACGCCGGAGGCGACCCGGGTGCGCACGATGACGGGGACGCGCAGATCGCCAGCCATGTAGCTGGCTTCCTCCAGCACGGTTTCGCTGCTGGGATGCGTGAAGCGGCTGCCGAGGCGATACGGTATCTGGTACTCGCGCAGCACGGTGGCCATGCGCTCCACGTCGCCCTGCGTGGGCGCGGCCAGCACGATGCTCTGCTCTGCCGCGATGAGGTTGCGCAACTGCTCAGTGAGCGCGGGGATGGAGCCGTGAAAGCGCAGCGTGGGCCGCGAGTTGAAGGCAATCTCGCCCAGCGTGCTGTCTGTGTCCAGCACGTCCACGGCGCCCAGTTGGTCCAAGTCGAGACCGGGATGCGATTCGAGCAGTCCCTGCAGCACCTCGGGGCGCAGATAGAGATCTTCAGGCCGGATGAGCGAGCCAATGCCAGAGCGTTCGTGGCGCTGCTCGACCTTATTCCACCAGCGGTCGATCTGGTTGCGCACCATGGCTGGCTCCTCGACGAAGAGCACGCAGCGGGGCACGAGCTTGAGCAGGTGGCTCTCCGCCCCGGCCACGGCAGAGAAGAACTCCCAGCCGGGAAAGATGCTGACGCCGCCGGCAGCGGCAGCCTCGGCGGCCAGCGCTTCGTCCTCGCTCTCGACGCGCTGGCGGCTAAGGCGGGCATGCACGGCGGCCAGCAGGCGTTCCGTGACGGGCGTTTCGGTCAGCGGCAGCAACTGCGCTTCGTCCAGACCGGACTGCGAGCGCTGCGTTTCCGGGTCGAACTTGCGAATTGTGTCAATCTCGTCGCCGAAGAATTCGATGCGCACGGGGCGGTCCGCCTCCGGCGAGTACACGTCAAGAATGCCGCCGCGCCGCGTGAACTGGCCGGGCATCTCGACGAGGTCCATCTGCGTGTAGCCGACGCTGCCCAGGTGGGCGGTGAGCACCTCCACGTCGATCTCTTCGCCACGTTTGAGGGTAACGGCAAGGCCGGCGTAGTAGTCGCGCTCGAAGAGCCGGAGGGCGACGGCCTCGGCAGGGGCGATGAGGATGGAAACGGCGCCGGTGGCCAACTTCCAGAGGGTGGCGGCGCGCTGCTCCTGCACATCGGGGTGGGGCGAAAGATTCTCAAACGGCAGGACATCGTGGGCAGGCAGGCGCACCACGCGGGCGGGGTCAATGGCGGCGGTCAGCTCGCAGCCGGCGCGCAGTGCAATCTCCAGCGCCTCGGCGGCCTTGTTGTCGGCCACCACCACCATCACGGGGTGATTGGCCGCCCGGGCCATGAGCGGCAGATAGAGCGACCGCGCCGTGGCGGTCAGTCCGGACACACGACGACGCCCCGTACCCAGGCTCAGGTGCCTGCGCACGCGCTCAAATGCGGAAGGGTGCTCCAGCTCCGCGAAGATTTCGCGGACGAACGGGAGGATCATGCCATTCCAGTTTACCAGCGCGGCTGAACCGCGCACTGCCGGGCGGCCGGCGTCGCCGGAGCCATCGCTCCGGTGTCCTGTTCTGGGCCGAAACGGACCGCGCAGGACACCCAAAGGTCCTACGCCTAAAGACATCTATGGAAGGCCCCCGGCGCTGCCTATAATCGTGCGGAATCATAGTGGGCCATCTGCATCCAGATCCGTTCAGCGAGGGAAACCGTGCGACTGGCGAAGGTACAAATTCGAGATTTTCGGTGTATTGAGGACTCAGGCGAGTTCTCGCTTGCTCCCATCACCTGCCTGGTAGGGAAAAACGAATCCGGCAAGACCGCCATTCTGAAGGCGTTGCACAGGCTCAAGCCGGACGATGCACATAAGGAGCCCTTCAACGCCCTGAAGGACTACCCGCGCAGAAAATGGAGGTCCGACGCCCGGGCCGGAAACGATGCGCCCGTGATTCAGGCGGCCTGGAAGTTGAATGAGGCAGAGGTCCAGTCCGCTGAGGAAGCCTTCGGCAAGGGAGTTCTCTCCAGCCCGGTTTTCACGGCGACGAAGGGCTACGACAACGTTGCGCGCGTGGCGGCCAGCATTGACCACGAAAGGCTCCTGCACCATTTTCTGGCCCAGGCCCAGCTCTCGGCCGGGGAGAGGGAGCCGCTGGCAAAATGCGCCAGCGTGGACGCGGCCATCGATACTCTCAAGTCTTCGGCATCCCGCTCTGCCGCCCAGGAAAAGCTGCTGGCTGAAATGACCGCGCGGTTTCCGAAGGGAGTCGAGGCAGCCGTCGGCGCCTTCCTTTCGGCCAGCATGCCCACCTTCCTCTATTTCGACGAGTATCTGACTCTGCCTGGAACCATTTCAGTGAACGAGATTGCAATCCGGCAGAAGCAAGATCAACTCACTGCCCAGGATCGTATTTTTATTGCGCTGCTTGAACTGGCCGGCTCAACCGTCGAAAGCGTGAATAACACCGGGACCTATGAGGAGTTCAACGCTTCGCTGCGCGCCGTTTCCAATCAGCTCACGGACATGATTGCGAAATACTGGTCGCAGAACAAGCACCTGGACGTGGAAATCAAGCTGGATTACGCGCGGCCGAGCGATCCGCCCCCGTTCAATGCCGGATGGATCTTCCGCACGCGCATCGACAACCGGCGTCATCGCGCCGACACCAGTTTTGATGACAGGAGCCGCGGTTTCGTGTGGTTCTTCTCCTTCCTGATCTGGTTCTATCAGCTGAAGAAGATTCACGGCGACAATCTTGTGATTCTGCTCGACGAGCCGGGACACTCGCTGCATGCCCGCGCACAGGCCGATCTGCTCCGCTATATCAATGAGCAGCTCAAGCCGCATTACCAGGTGATTTATACGACTCATTCCCCGTTCATGGTGGACGCGGACAACCTGCTGTCAGCCCGCACGGTTGAAGATGTGGTGGAGAAGGACAGTGCAACCGGCGAAGAGCGGCTCCTCGGAAGCAAAGTGAGCGAAAGCGTGCTCACCAGCGACGCGGACACCATTGCCCCGCTGCGCAGAGCGCTGGAATTCCAGCTCGCGCAGAGCCTTTTCGTGGGCAAGCACACGCTGCTGGTGGAAGGCGAGTCCGACGTGGCGTATTTGAAGTGGTTCTCAAAGCAACTGCAGGCCGCGCATAAATCCGGGCTCGACTATCGCTGGAACGTCTGCATCGGCGGCAGCCTTGCGCGCATCCCAAGCGTCGCATCGCTTCTTCGCAACGAGGGACTGCGCATTGCCGCCGTTACAGACATCAAGCGCAGCGACAACGGCAAAGTGGAAGCCGCCCGGGAATCGCTGCCGGATGGCCACCTTATCACGCTGGATACGTACGCCGGACAAAGCGACGCGGACATGGAAGATGTCCTCGGCCGCAGTTTCTACCTTGCGCTGGTGCGGAAGGCGCTCGACCTGCGGCAGCCGTATGACTTTCCTGAGCTGACGCCCGCCAACACCCCGGCGCGCGTTATGCAGGAAGTGGAGCAGCATACCGCGACTCTGAACGGAAATCACCGGACCTTCACGCCATCGCTGCCCGCGGAGTGGCTCTTTCGCAACGAAGAGGAGGCGACCAGGCTTCCCGGTTTCAGTTCGGCCCTGGACCGCATGGAGAGGCTCATCAGCCATCTGAACGGGCTAATCTGAAGGGAAAGAGCGCGATTGCCCGAAGGCAGACAGAAAGATCCCGAGTTACACGGCAGGCTCACTTATCTCGCCTTGTAACTCGGGATTTACTTTGCCTGGATGCAAGTTACCGTCGCGCTTACTCTCCGCCGAGAGCTTTGGCAAACGAGTAGAAGAAATCCAGCGACTTCCAGTAGGAGTCGACCGGCAGGCGCTCATCCTGGCCGTGGGCGCGGTCGTCGTCGCGTTCCAGGGCAATGGCCGAGTAGCCGTAGCAGGGAATGCCGGCCTGCGCGAAGTAGATGGAGTCGCTGGCGCCGTTCTCCATCACCGGCGTCACCGGCACGCCGGGCCAGATGGCCTGGGTAATCCGCGTCAGCGGGCCAAAGACCTCCTTGATGGGCGCAGGCGGCTGCATGGCTTTGCGGTCCGGCGCAATATCAGAGACAACGCCCGCGTCGGAGACATATTTCACGGTGAGCTTTGAATCGTTGAAGAGTGCAGCAAGCTGTTGGCGAATCTCCTCGGGCGAGTGGCCGGGGAAGATGCGGCAGTTGACGTTGGCCTGGGCGGTCTGCGGCAGAGCGTTGTTGGCGTGGCCGCCGCTGAGCCGCGTGGCCACGCAAGTGGTGCGGAAGTTGGAGTTGAAGCTGGGCTCAGCGCCGAGGCGCGCGGCGGCGGCCATGTCTGGCGGAGTGGCCAGAATTGCGCGCATGTCCGCCGCCGACTGGCCCGTCTCCTCTTTGGCAAGGTTCTGGAAATAGGTGCGCGTCACTTCGTTCATCTCGAACGGGAAAGAATACGCGGCGAGTTTGTTGAGGGCCGCCGTCAGCTCATAGATCGCGTTGTCCGGCCGCGGGCGGGAGCTGTGCCCACCGGGATTGACCGCGGTGACCTGGAAGTCGGCGTAGACCTTCTCCGTGGCTTCCACATCGGCAACCACGGCACGGCCATGGTCGAGTTCGATGCCGCCGGCGTCAGGATTGATAACAAAGGCCGCATCGACGAGGTCGCGACGGTTCTCCAGGAGCCACTTCGGACCATTGAACTTGCCGCCTTCTTCATCGGCGGTGAGCGCCAGAATCAGGTCGCGCCTGGGCTTGTAGCCCTCGCTGTGCAGGCGCAGGAAGGTGGCCACCAGCGCGGCGTCGGAGTCCTTCATATCCTGCGTGCCGCGGCCGTAGAAGTAGCCGTCCTTCTCGACAAACTCGAATGGGTCGGTATTCCAGTCGGAGCGCAGCGCCTCAACCACATCGATATGGCAGAGGAAGAGCACGGGCTTCTCCGTCGGGTGGCCGGCGGCGCGGTAGCGGACGACGAGATTCATCTTGCGTGCGTCGGGGCCGAGCAAGTGCACATCTTCGGGCGCAAAGCCCGCGTCAAGGAAGCGCTTGCGCATGGCTTCAGTGGCTGTGGTGACGTTGCCCCTGGGCGTGTCGGTCGTGTTGATTTCAATGAGCTGCTTGAAGATGTCGCGAGCCAGGGCGCGATCGGCGGGCGATGCGGCGGGCAGCGGGGTCTGGGACAGGACGGGCAGGCCAAGGCAGATTGTGAAGACGAGCAGAGCAAACATGGCGGGAAGTTTTTGGCGACGCATGTGCGCATTGTACGGCGCGCGGCGTGATGCGGGCAGGGAGAGCAGGGGAAATGCGCCAGTTTACAGAGGACGCCAAATCGATTTATGGTTTACCCGCCGGACATTGTGAGGTGCCCCATGTATTCCAGAATCCTGGCCGCTGCTTTTCTGGCCGCTGTCGTCGTTGCCGCCACCGCTCAGAACGGAGTTTCGCGCCCGAAGATTACGGGCATCTCGCATCTGGCCGTCTACACATCAGACCCGGCGGCGACGGAGCACTACTACAAGGACATTATCGGAGCGGCAAAGGAGCCTGATCCGGAGAACTCCGAGGGCGTGCGGTACGCCATGAGCGCGACGCAGTTTGTCGAGGTGCTGCCGTTGCCTGCGGGCTCAGGCATCAACCGGCTCGCCCACACCGCATGGAACGTGAGCAGCGCCGAAGGCATGCGCAAATATCTGTGGATCCGGGGATGGAAGACGCCGGCGATGGTGATGCGCGGAGCCGATGGCAGCAAGTGGTTCACCGTGCTGGACCCGGAGAATAACGAGGTGGAGTTCGTGGAGCCGTCTCCACACGCCAAGGCGCCGGGTGCGCTCAACGTCATCGGCACGCATATCATCCACGTGGGCATCATGGTGCACGACCGCGCGAAGGAAGACACTTTCTATCGTGCCGTGCTGGACTTCAAGCCCTACTGGTTCGGCGGCATGAAGGACGACAAGATCGACTGGGTCAGCCAGCAGGTGCCCAACGGCCATGATTGGCTGGAATACATGCTGACCAGCGGCCCGTCGGGATCCGGCATTCCTGCAAATATCTCGCAGCGGCAGCTCGGCGTGCTCGATCACTTCTCCATCGGCGAAGTCTCAGT
>JAGWRX010000021.1 GCA_028876395.1 Acidobacteriota bacterium | reverse complement strand
AGCGCTCGCGGTTGCGCTGGAACTCAAGGAGCGCGTTGGCGTCGTATGCGCCTGCGGTGCCGAACTCGTCCACCTGCACGGAGTGATCGATGACCAGCTCGGCAGGCACGAGCGGATTGACGCGCTCGGGGTCGCCGCCTAGGGTCTTGATGGCGTCGCGCATGGCGCCGAGGTCCACGACGGCGGGCACGCCGGTGAAGTCCTGCATGAGGACGCGGGCGGGCATGTAGGCGATCTCGCGGCTGGGCTCGGCCTTGGCGTCCCACTTGGCGAGGAACTCGATGTCGGTGGCGGTTACGTTCACGCCATCCTCGCGACGGAGGAGATTCTCCAGCAAAATTTTCAGGCTGAAAGGCAGCCTGCTCAAGTCAAAGCCGCGCGCCGCGAGCGCGGGCAGGCGATAGACGGTGTAGGAGCGGTTGCCGGAGGACAAAGTGGCCCGGCTGGCGAAGCTATTCATCGAGAAGACCTTTCTATCCGCATCCGTGCGGATTGACTCTAGCGTTCAGGTGGCGGGCTCCTGCGATCGAGAGCCCGCTGGCCGGCGCGGCCTGAGGCCCAGCGCAAACCAGAAGACTGCAACGGGATAGATTACTCAGCGAGAAGGGCGGCGTCCACGGTCGGGGCGGCCACGGCGAAAGCGCCTGAGCAGGGGCGTGGCGGAAATGGCAGAGCGGCTGCGCATTGTCTACACCCCCTATTTTAACGCGCAGGCAGGTGACTGTGGAACGGAAGACGGGGCCTGCGCGATGCCCCGGCGCTTCGCCGGCCTTTGCCAGATGACTCTCGCGAATGGGCTTGCGTGCCGGGTCATGCGCGGATAGGCTCAAGGCGAGTATTTCGGAGGTCCTGGATGCCCCTGCGCTCCGCATTGACCGCTGTCGCCCTGCTGCTTTGCGGGCTTGGCGCCCTCAGCCAGACTCCCACCGCTCCGCCTGCCCATGTGTGGCCCGCGGTGGACGGCACGGTTGTGCTGGACAATTTTCGCTTTGGCACGGGCGAGACACTGCCACACCTGCGGCTCCACTATCTTGCGCTGGGCACACCGCATCGCAACGCGGACGGCCACACGGACAACGCCATCCTGCTGCTGCACGGAACGGGAGGCAATGCGCACACGCTTCTGAATCCCATCTTTTCCGATGTGCTGTTTGTTCCCGGCGGCGTTCTTGATATTCAGAAGTACTTCATCATCCTGCCGGACGACATTGGGCACGGACAAAGCTCGAAGCCCTCCGACGGCCTGCACATGCGCTTTCCGGCCTATGACTACGACGACATGGTGCGCAGCCAGCGCCTCATGCTGGACGCGATGCACATCGACCATCTGCGGCTGATTCTTGGCACATCGATGGGCTGCATGCAGTCTTTTGTGTGGGGCGAGACTTATCCCGGCTTTGCGGACGCGCTCGCTCCCTTTGCCTGCCTGCCGGTGGAGCTTGCGGGGCGCAACCGGATGATGCGGTACATGGCGATCCAGGCCATCAAGCTTGATCCGGCATGGATGGACGGCGAGTACAAGACTGAACCGCAGCAGGGCCTGCGCACGGCCAACGAAATCCTGCTCATCATGGGTTCGAGCCCGCTGCAGATGCAGAAGAATGCGCCCACGAGGGAGCTGGCCGAGCAGTATGTTGATCGCTATGTTGCGCGGACGATGGCCGCGACCGATGCAAACGACTTTCTCTACTACGTCAACGCCAGCCGCAACTACAACCCGGAGCCGCACCTGGAAAGCATTGCCGCACCGGTGCTGTGGATCAATTCCGCCGATGATTTCATCAACCCGCCGGAGCTGGGCATTGCGCAGCAGATGGTGAAGCGCCTGCCGCACGCGCGGTTTATCCTGCTGCCCATCACGGACCAGACAGTAGGTCACGGCACGCATACGAAAGCCTCGGTGTGGAAGGACTATCTGGCGGAGTTCATGCGCGAGACCGAGCCGAAGCCATAGGCGGCAGGTGACCCTCGTCCGAGGGTAAGTAAATTGATTGCCCCGGGTGCCTCGCCTTTGGGCACCCGGGATCGCACAAGCCTTGGCACTCGGTTTCGGTTCTCCTTCGACATCGACTCCGGCTTGTTGTACGCTTTCCACCAATGCCGCGAGAACTGATCCGTTACTTACACAGTCGAGTTTTCGCCATTACGCGACGGGTTGCCCCGGCGTTGTCCAGATCGAATCGCAATGGAAGGCGATGCGGCGTGGAAACCGGTTCCCGGAGTGTTTGCGTTACCGGAAGAAGGCCGGTTGAGGTCCGCGGTTTCCCGGGTGCCCAAAGGCGAGGCACCCGGGCTACCGCCGAGGAAACAAGAGATGGATACCTATGTACCCACCAATCGGTCGAAACCGCGAGGTAGTTTCTATACGTGGGTTGCTGTTGGCATATTCCTGATTGTTTTCGCCGGGTTTGCGCCGACCTATTACTTGAAGTCGCTATTCGGCACCGCTGCGCTCCCTTTGCTTCTGCACCTCCACGGACTGATTTTTACGCTATGGTTCGCATTGTTTTTCGTTCAAGTGCGCCTTGTGGCTCGCCACCGCGTCGATCTGCATCGCCGCATTGGCGTTTTCGGGGCGGTGTTGGCCCCACTTGCCGCATGCATAGCCATTGCGGTTGCGTTTCATGCCGGAAGGCGAAGCTATCTGGCGAACCCGGGTTCGTTGACCATCCTAAGTGTTCGCCCTCTCGCTCTCGACTTCGGGAGTAGTCTGACCTTCGCATTCCTCGTTGCTGCGGCGCTCTACTTTCGCCGCCGCGGCGACATTCACAAGCGGTTGATGCTCCTCGCCTCCTGCGGTCTTCTTCTTCCGGCTGTGGGACGGTTTCTCGAACTCATTCCTCTGCGTTTTCTTCATGCAGGCGGTCTTTGGGAAATGGTTGGTTTCACCGAAATCACGCCGATTGTGTGCGTCGTCTACGACACCGTCAAACACCGCCGTCTGCATCCGGGATTCGCTTGGGGTGGCCTTGCGCTTTTGTCGTCTCTCCCCGTATTTATGGCCCTTGGCAGCACACACACCTGGCTGAACTTTATGACGTGGCTGTTGAGCCGATGACGGGAAACCCGCGAAGTTGGATGGAAAGCATCACGGTGGGATGCCCGGCCGTCGCATGCCGGTAAACGAAGTGATTCGCCGAAGCACAAGAGTATGTTGAAGCGGAACAGGAGGCGTGATGCCCAGAGGCTCTATTTGTGGGGGCGCCTTGCACAACGCTGAGGCGGGCGACACGTCCTCGAGTCTGAATTTATACTCATAGAGCAAGTCTTTTACGGCGAGGTCCCTTACAAGTTGAAATATTGGGTTGGCATCGCAGGACTGTATTCGCGTTTTATTGCCTGGCTGATGCGCCGGATGCCCAATGAGCGGCAGCGGCTGCTGGCATTCACCATACTGGCCGGGGGACTTTGCGGGCTGGCTGCCGTGGCATTCCATCTGGGTGTTGGCTGGGCCGAGGCGCTGATGATTCATCGCGCCAACGCTGCCTCGGGGCGCTCCTGGATATGGTGGACGATTCTTACCCCCGCGCTGGGCGGCCTTGCGGCCGGAATCGGCCTCACCTACTTCGCTCCGGGGGCGGCGGGCAGCGGGATCCCGCAGGTGAAAGTGGCCTTTGCCACACGCTCCGGATATATTTCGCTCAGGGATACGGCCGGCAAGTTCATCCTGTGCGTGATCCAGATTGGCTCCGGCGGCTCGCTGGGCGTGGAGGGGCCGACGGTGCAGATCTGCGCCGGCGTCAGCAACCTGCTGGCCCGGGTGGCCCGGCTGAGCCCCAAGAACAGCCGAAGGATGGCCTCGGTGGGCATGGCGGCAGGCATTGCCGCGGCGTTTAACGCGCCCATTGCGGCTGTCACCTTCACGCTGGAAGAGCTGATCGGCAACCTGGATCAGACCATGCTCTCCGGCGTGATTGTGGCGGCGGCGCTGGCTGCCGTGGTGGAGAACAAGGTTCTCGGCTCCAACCCCATCTTTCACGTGCCACGTCACTACGAGCTGGCGAATTCCTCTTCGCTGGTCTGGTATGCACTGCTTGGTCTGCTGGCGGCCATTGTGTCGGTGGCATTCACCGACTCGCTGCTTTGGCTGCGCGCATGGTTCAAAAGGCTGACTTCAGTGCCCAAATGGGTGCATCCGGCAATCGGCGGCGCGGCCACGGGCGGCTTTGCCGCGGTTGCCATCGCGCTCTTCCACGTGAACGGCATTGCCGGCGATCCCTACCAGACCCTCACGATGGCCCTGACTGGCGCCACCGGGCTGACCGTAGTGGCCATGGCAACCCTGTGCGTGCTCAAGCTGGCTGCCACGGTCACCTCCTACTCCAGCGGCGGAGCGGGCGGCATCTTTGCCCCGGCGCTCTTTATGGGAGGAACACTGGGCGGCGCCGTCGGCTACATCGACGTTGCCGTGTTTCACCATTCCGCCGACTCCATTGGAGCCTTCGCGGTGGTGGGCATGGGCGCGGTCTTTGCGGGAATCGTGCGCGCGCCGATGACCTCAGTGCTGATCATCTTTGAGATGACCGGCGGCTACGGGCTGGTGCTGCCGCTGATGATCGCCAATATGAGCGCTTTCGCCCTGGCCCGCCATTGGCGCCGTACGCCAGTCTACGACGCGCTGCTGGAACAGGACGGCATCTCACTGCACCTGAAGGCCAGGCCGCTCGATTCACCCCGCACTGCGAAAGCTCCCGCGACAGAGCTATCCACCGATTTAAGTGGATGAGGCGCGCAGGTTCTCGAAAGCAACTGTGCCCTTCCCTGCGGCGAGTCTGCAAAGGGGCCCAAATTGCGGATCGCGAGCGATTCCATAAGAGATCAATGGATTCGACAGCGCCCCGGCTTGAGGGCTGGGAACCTTATCGCGGCTCCATGTTGTAGAGGAAGACCGCGCGCAACTCAAGATACGGACCATGGAAGGCACGGGGCAAAGGCGGATAATTTGACCCGGTCAAAGCGCCCCATGCAGCGCGGTCAAGCCCCGTATCGCCGGAGCGGCCCTCCAGGACCATGCTGCCATCCATCAGGCGGCCGTTGGGCAGAACCTTGAAGCGGATGACAACGGCTCCCGACTTGAGGATCGGCGGGTTGACCTCGTCAGGAATCAGCGGGTCCCAGGTGTGCTCGGTCTCCCAATGCCAGCGTTGCAGCCATGAGGTGAAGTCCACGCCCTGCGTGTCAGAGAGGACTTCGACGCCTCCAGTGCCCGCGCCGGGGTGCATGGAGAGCCCGCCGCGGGAAGGCAGATTGCCTGCGCCGAATCCGGGGTCGCGCGCGGCGCCTTTCATGGCTTCACGCAACTGGTCGGCGGGGTTCTGCGAGCCCATGGCGAAGTTGGGCCGGGCAGGCACGGCCTCCGGGCGTGGTGCGTCCAGCTGCGATTGCGCCCTGGGTTGCACGGGCGGCGGAGGCACAGGCTGCGTGGGCTCGGCAGCGGGCGGAGGCGTGGGTTCAGCCACCGGCGGAGGCGTGGGCTTGTTCATCGCCTCCAGCGTCTTCTTGTCGATTTGCGGCGCCTTTTCCGGCACTGGCTTGATCTTGACTTTGGGCTGCAACTGGCGCAGGGCGTCAGGGGGCAAGTCAAGATAGCTCAGGTCCTTGCGCTGCTTGATGGCGTCAAATGGATCGATGACCGGCGGCACCTTGAAAACGTATTTCGGAATCCACGTGACGAGGGAAAGCACGAGGACGTGGATGAGGATGGCGAGCCAGATGCCCTCGCGCAGACGGGCCCAGCGGCGCTCGTCTTCGAGCTCGCTGATCATCTGCAGCAGCTCGTGGGTGTCGTAGTCTACCCAGCGCGAACGCGAGCCGCCGCCGGTCGCGGGCTCGGTCTGGCTCGGATCGTCTTCAGGAGCGACAGGGGCCACGGCGACGCTGGCCGCCTGCTCAGCGGCTGCTCTCGGCTCGTTGGGCTCGTTCTCAGTGGCTTGTGTTTCGCTGGTGGGCATTCTTCCGGCGGGAGCTGCAGGGACGTGCGAGCCAGCTCCGTTTCGAGTCCTTTCCTTCTATTCTCTCATCTTCGCCGCTTCGGGCAACTTATCCGTGGGGAGAGCCGTGAACGTACAATGATTCTTTTGGAATAGACGCATCTGGAGCCGGAAAGGGAACTGTTTGAAGCTGTTTGCACAACTTATGGCCAAGTGGAAGCTCGTGGCGCTTCCGGCCATCATTAAATTGGGCTTCTGGGGCGCGGGCGCGGTGGCGCTGCTGGACTCGTCTTCCATCCCCGTGCCCATGGACGCGGTTCTGGCCGTATATATCTGGGGAAACAAGAGCCACTTCTGGCTTTATTGCCTGATGGCCGCAACGGGGTCGGCGCTTGGCGGGCTGGTGCCCTATGGGATTGGCCGGGCAGGCGGCGAGCTGTTCCTGCTGAAACACGTGAACCGCGAGCGCTTTGAGAAGATGCGCGACCGCTTTGAACGGCAGGAGTTTCTGGCCGTGATGATCCCCTCGATGATGCCGCCGCCGACGCCGTGGAAGGCGTTTGTGTTTGCCGCGGGCGTGTTTGAGATGCGGGTGGCGCCCTTTATGCTGGCGGTGTTTTGCGGACGGCTGGTGCGGTGGCTGCTGCTGGCGGGGCTGGTGCTGAAGCTGGGACCGGGCGCGGTGACTCTGGTGGAGCATCATGCGCTGGCCGCCGTGGTGCTGGTGGCCGGGCTGGCTGCGCTGGGATTGCTGGGCTGGTGGCTGCGGCGACGGACGGGCGAGGCGGCAAGCTAGTCCAGTGACCGTTTGAATTTGTTGCTTCCCGGGTCTCAAAATCGAGACCTGGGGCACCCAGAGTTCATGGTCATGCATACCAGATCATGCGGTCGCAGGACTAGCGGGCGTGTTCAGCCGGGCCGGAGTTGCTCCGGCCCGCTGCCGGGCTGGTTGCTGGACGATTTACTTGCTGGCGAGAGCGGCCTGGGCGTGGACTCCGCTGAAGCGGCGGACGAGCACAGGGACGCCAAAGGCGAGGCCAGCGACGATGGCCGTGGAGGCCAGGTCATTGCGATAGAAGGGCACAGCGGCGGCGTAGCAGGCTGCCAGACCGGCCATGGAGCGCGGGTACATGCCACCGGCGGCCCAGACGGCGTAGTTCGAGACCACGAAGAATGAGGTGGGCCCGAGGACAACGCCCGCGGCGACGCGGACGAAGCTGGTGCGCGCGTGGAGCAGGATGTGGCCGAGCACCATGACGGCCAGATACCAGGCCCAGGTGGTGACGTAGGCCTGCCAGTGGAAGGCGTAGTTGTAGGTGAAGACGGTGAGGGCGTAGTCGGCGGCCATGAAGGCGGCCAGCGGGGCCAGCATCTCGCGCCAGGAGCGCCGCGCGCCAAAGTAGAGCAGGGCTCCGCCTACGGCGGTGAAATTGAACCAGCCAGCATGGGGCATGAGACGGCTCAAAACGGCAACAATCAGCAGAAGATAGGCAGGCATGGACACCTCGGTCTCGCGGTTCCCAGGGCAGGTTCGCCCAGAGTGAGGAAGCGTTATACCCATTCTGAGGGGCGCAGGGCAGACGGTCAACCTGAACTGCCGCGCTCATTGGCGCGGTGAACAAAACTTTTCATTGAGCGGGAAGGTGGGTTGGGCACGGGGTGGTTGGGCTGGGCACGGGGGACGAGGGCTGGAGATTTGTGGAGGCTGGCGGGTTGGCTGAGTGGATTGGGGGTGGCGCTCGCAGGCTAGTGAGGATTCGTAAGGCAAGGTAATTTATCGGGAACGATCTGGCTGGTCCGTGCGGTTCTTACTGCCGATTGAGGTCCGCAGTCTCCCCGGCCCCAAGGTGCGAGGGACCGGGGGCACCCTCAGCTTATTTCTTGGGGCGTCGAGACCGAGGCCACCCGCCATTGGTTTACGCTACACCCGGACGCCGCGATTCGCGGGTAGCCGATGATCCAGCTGGTGCAGTTCTTGTGCGAACCTTTGCGCCATCTCAATGACCGCCGGAAATTCGCCCTCGATCTTCGGATAGGGAATGTCGTAGTCAGCCTGTTTGCGCTTATCCTGAATCTTCTTGGCCGTAAGATAGAGTTTCTGGCAACGCGGGTCGGGGTCATTCTCGAATTTCTCCCAAATCTGCTGATGGCTGTTTGCCCCGCGCACGATGGGGAACTGGTTATCGACGATTCGCTGCCTTGCAAGGTGATAGATGTAGTAATACGTGCGGCTGATAGCGGTGCGAAGACAATACTCCTCGGTTCGATTGGAAAGTTCGCTCGCAAGGGTCAGGTAATCGGACCAGCTGAAGGGCTGAGTGGCCATCTATACCAACCGGTAGGTAAAGGTTAGAGCACCACGTGCGCTGCGGCAATTCGGAATCCACCACTCGTCCTCGAACTTATCAAGAAATCTAACGGCATCGCGAGCATCTCCGGTCCACATGGCGTCAGCATATAGGCTTTGCCAGCCATACTCGTCAGATGTAGCGCGAAGGGTGAATACGGTATCGCCGAAATATTTCTTGAGCTGCGGAGCTGCGTCGATCAGCAATTGGGGAAGAGCACGGTGATCGTTGAGGAAATCGAGAACCGACAAGTCGTTTGGAAGGACATAAAACTTCCGTACCTCCGCGACGGCAGCCTGATATTCCTTCTCGAATTGCTGCATTTGCGTTTCGACGTCCCGGATAAAAGAACACTGACGGTGGCTGATGGCCGTCTCCGCCTTCACCTTTTGGATGCGCTCATGCAGCATCGCATGAATGGGGATGCCCCAATCGTTGCCAGATGTCTGGTTGTCCAGAACGCCGTTCATGCTTCTTCCTGTACCCCGAGCATAGCGAAAATCTGGTCCTCATCGGCCTTAAGCTGATGTGCCATCTCTTCGTATGGTTCAGCCCCGTCGAATTCGCGTTCAAACCGAAGAAATATTCCGTTCGCAAGGCTCCCGGAGCCGTCAATAGTAATCTTCCTCTTTTCCCATTTGACCACGATTGCCATCGTTTTCGGAGTCTCTGCCTCCACTGCCGCGAGTTGTGGAGGTACAAGAGGCCCGGTGATCTGGATGAAAGGCAATTTCTTCGGTTGTGCGTGCAGAACGATGGTCGTTTTGCGTTTCGCAATGACCGCCTTCGTCTGCGATAACAGCGCGGTGGTGACAGCTTCAATGATTCCGATCGTCTCTTCCGCGACACCCCAATTAGTACTGTCGCGCGTGAATTTGCAATAAGCGGGGCCGAAAAAGAATGAAGAAAGCTTTTGCGGAATCTTGAACTTAATGCCCTGCTCAGACAGCTTGCCGGTTTGGATAATTTCAACGTCATCCACGCTGACGTTCCACGGCTTCAGCGCAGTCCAGACGGCCTGGACTACATTGACGCGGTCAAGCCACATCTTTAGATCTGGTTCGGCATATTCCATCTCAATTTCGAAATACGAAATCGGCGTAGTGATGATCTCGGGCATTTTCGCTCCGTGCGTAATTCTAATCCGTTGTATCGGCATGAGATCAGAAACATTCAATCGCGGGCAAAGCAAAGGCGAAGATAGCGGTGGAATTGCAACGTGCGCGACGAAACATTATCGACGATGCGGATGAAACTGCGTGGCTTGAAACTAACTAAATCTCAGTCATCTTTGAGTCTCGCAAACCAATCCACGTGTCGGCTGTTGCCTACAGCCCAATGCGCTCATCCAGCCGCGCTCAAGTCGGTCTTTGCCGATGAGGGGGAGTGGCTGCTTATTTTTGTTCGCGGCCGCCCATGAATTCGCCGGCGTCTTCGTGGCCATCGACGATGTAGACCCAGCCGCTGAGCGGCGAGGGGCGTGAGGCGCCGCCGGTGCCGCGGAAGGCGTAGGCAAAGCGCAGGTCGTAGAACTCGACGGCGGTCCAGGTGCGGCCGGGCGGCAGTTGCGGAGTGTCCATGCCCGGCACGGGCTCCTGGCCCATGTCGCGGACGACAGCCCAGCGGCCCCAGTCGAGATAGACCTGGCCGAGGGGCGTTCGCTTGGCTGCCTCGACGGCGGGGGTGTCGGCGGGCTTGTAGAGCAGGTCGCGGTCGGGGTCGGTGTCAATCGAGTCGCTGTGGGTATTGACCTCGGCGGTCTGGTAGTAGCTGTCTGTCTCAAGAATGGCGTGCCAGCGGAAGGGGTTGATGGGATAGGGCTGGACGGCGATGCGCGTGACGGGCGCGGAGGTAATCTGCGTGTTCTCGAGCATCGCCACGGCCTGGGCGTGCTCTGCCCAGCGCCAGCACCAGAAGACGACCATTCCCGAGAGGGCGAAGATGGCCCAGCCGCGTCCGCGAAAGGGTGTTCTACGCGCGCCGATTTCGCGGTCTGCGAGGCCGAAGAGCCAGGGAAAGATGAGCGCAGCGAAGAGCAGCGCCCACAGCACCGGCTCGACGATGAAGACGAAGCTGCCCTCGTACCAGCGCGGGTTGAACGGGTAGAAGGGGCGCACGCCGTAGTTGTTGGTCCAGTCAAGCAGGATGTGGCTGAGAGCGGATATGAGCGCGGCGAGATAGACCCACAGCCAGCGTACGGGCTGGCGCTGCTGCTGCGTGGGCGCGCTTGCATCCTCTACTTGTACGCTGACCCTGCGAGCGTGGCGCTTCTCGCTCCAGCGATGGATGAACCACACGGCGCCCACGGCTGCGGCGGCCATGACGGGCGCGCCGATGAAGGTGTGGGTGATGCCGCGATGATGCTTGAGGCCTTCGACCGGCCCGGCGAAGCTCCAGAGGACGTCGATGTCGGCAGCCTCGGCGGCCAGCACGGCGGCCAGCGTGGCGTAAGCCGTTTTGCGGTTCAGGCCGGCGCGGCCGATGCATGCTCCGGTGAGGAAGTGGGTGACGGGTTCCATTGTTCGCTGCAGACCATACTATCCGGTTCGGCTCGGCACCTATAATCCACCCCATGGACGCACGAGCGAAAACGGACCATGCGGCAGGGCGCGCGGCGCACCTGCGCGCGGAGATTGAGCGGCACGATCACCTCTACTACGTGATGGATGAGCCTGCAATCAGCGATGCCGCGTATGACGCGCTGATGAATGAGCTGAAGCGGCTGGAGGCGGAACATCCGGAGCTGGTGACGCCGGACTCGCCGACGCAGCGCGTGGGCGGCAAGCCGGCGGAGGGCTTCAAGAAGGCGCAGCACTCTCGGCCCATGCTGAGCCTGGACAATGTCTACTCGATCGAGGAACTGACGGATTGGGACCGGCGCGTTCGCGAGCTTGCGGGAGGGCTGCCGGTGAAGTATGTGGCCGAGCTGAAGCTGGACGGGCTGAGTATTGCGCTGCGCTACGAACCTGCGGCACATGGTGGAGCGCGGCTGGCGGTGGGCATTACGCGCGGCGATGGACAGACGGGCGAGGATGTGACTTCAAACGTCCGCACCATTCGCAGCGTGCCGTTGAGCATCACGGCGGAGCGGCTGAAGAAGGCGGGAGTGCCTCAGTCATTCGAGGTGCGCGGCGAAGTGGTGATGCCGGCAGCGGCCTTTGCACGCCTGAACGAAGAGCGCGAACAGCAGGGATTGCCGGCGGCGGTGAATCCGCGGAATGCGGCGGCGGGCACGCTGCGCACGCTGGAGCCAGGCATTGTGGCGCAGCGGCGGCTGGACTTCTATGCCTACTTTCTGCTGGTGGAGGGCGAGTATCTGGCAGCGGGGCAGCAGGCCACGCTGGATGCGCTGGCGGCGCTGGGGCTCCGCGTGAATCCGCACCGCAAGCTGGTGGCAACGCTGGAGGAGATGACGAGGTTTATCGACGCAGCCGAGGCAGAGCGCGACAAGCTGGGCTACGAGATTGACGGCGTGGTGCTGAAGGTGGACGCGCATGCGACGCAGCTGCGGCTGGGCTACACGGGCCGCGCGCCGCGCTGGGCGATTGCGTACAAGTTCACGGCGAAGTCGGGCGTGACGCAGATGCGCGATATTACCGTGCAGGTGGGCCGCACGGGCAAGCTGACGCCGGTGGCGGAGCTGGAGCCGGTGTTTATCGGCGGAACGACGGTGAGCCGCGCCACGCTGCACAACGCGGACTTCATCGAGCGGCTGGGCGTGAAGCCGGGCGACTGGGTGAAGGTGGAGCGCGGCGGCGATGTGATTCCCAAGGTGGTGGAGGTGGTGCACGACGCGGAGCATCCGCGCGGGAAGCTCCGCTTCCAGTTCCCTTCCACTTGTCCGGAGTGCGAGAGCGAGGTGGTGCGCGCGGAGGGCGAAGTGGACTACCGCTGCGTGAATGCCGACTGCCCGGCGAAGCTGCGCGAGAGCCTGCTGCACTTTGGCGGGCGCACGGTGATGAACATTGAAGGGCTGGGCGAGGCGGTGGTGCAGCAACTGCTGGAGCGCGGACTTGTACACGGCGTTGCCGATTTGTACAAGCTGACCGTGCAACAACTGGCAGAACTGGAGCGCTTCGCGGAGAAGTCGGCAACGGCGCTGGTGGAGGAGATTGAGCGCTCAAAGAAAGCAGGGCTGGCGCGCGTGTTGATGGGACTGGGGATTCGCTTTGTGGGTGAGCGCACGGCGGAGCTGCTGGCGCAGGAGTTCGGCTCGATCGACGCGCTGATGGCGGCAAGCGCCGAAGAGCTGGAGCGCGTGGAGGAAGTGGGTCCGCGCATCTCGCAGGCGATTCTTGAATTTTTTGCGCAGGAGAAGAACCGCGCGCTGGTGGAGCAC
The DNA here is from genome assembly GCA_028876395.1 of Acidobacteriota bacterium. Lineage (GTDB taxonomy): Bacteria > Acidobacteriota > Terriglobia > Terriglobales > Acidobacteriaceae > Telmatobacter. The sequence goes on along the minus strand of JAGWRX010000021.1, from coordinate 6,873 downwards.
CTGCGCAAAGCGGGCGTAGACATGACGGCCGAAAAGAAGCAGCGCACGACGCAGCTGGCGGGGCTGACGTTTGTGCTGACGGGCACGCTGCCTACGATGACGCGCGATGAGGCGAAGGCGAGGATCGAAGCGGCGGGCGGCAAGACGGCGGGGTCGGTAAGCAAGAAGACGGGCTATGTGGTGGCGGGCGAAGAGGCGGGGTCGAAGCTGGACAAGGCGCGGGAGTTGAAGATTCCCGTGCTGGACGAGGCGGGGCTGATGAAACTGCTCGAAGGCGAAGCGGCGAGGGAATAAGCGCGACGGTGGCACACTGTCGCGGTTCATGATTTTCACTGCGCGCTGGCAGCGGAAACGAAGCCGGCCTTTGCGGGTCGGCTTCGTTTCATTCAATTGAATGAGGGTCGCTACTGTCGCGGTGCGAAGTAGCCTCTTCTCGTTCGGGCCTTGTAGCGCCTGTCGTTGCAGTAGAGATAGATGGTGCGGAAGGCACCGTCATATTTGAAGTCGGCGGGCGCATAGGTGAGCGCGTACTGGCTGCGCAATTCCTCTTCAATGCTTTTGAAGCTGTTGGATACTTCCTCGACCGACGGGGGGAAGAAGACCTGGCCGCCGGTTTCCTCGGCCATTTCCGTGAGCACCTGGTCGCCCTTGCCGCGGCTTGGGGTCCAGTTGGTGCTGATGGCATAGATGATGGTCTCGGCGCGCTGGCACATCTTGATGGCCTCATCCGGATGCACGCGGCTCTGGTTGTCGTCGCCATCGGAGAGCAGGATGATAGCCTTGCGCACGGGCTCCTGGCCGCGCGACTCGTCGAGGAGCTTGTCGCGGCAGGCGGTGTAGACAGCGTCAAACAGCGCGGTGCCGCCGCCGGGGCGCAGGCGGTTGATGCCCGTCTCAAGGCCGTCGAGGTTGTTGGTCCAGTCCTGGGTGACATTCGGCGTGACGTCGAAGCCCATGACGAAGGCGCGGTCGCTGCGGGACTTGAGGACCTCCAGCAGGAACTCAACGGCGGACTGCTGCTCAAACTGGAAGCGGGTGCGGATGGAGGTGCTGGCGTCAATGACGATGCCGACGCGCAAGGGCAGGTTAATCTGCTGGCGGAACGACGTGACCCGCTCCGGCGCTTTCTGGTCGTCGAGCAGGGCAAAGTCGCTCTGCTTGAGATTGGGGATGTAGTGCCCGTGCTTATCCGTGACGGTAAAGATGAGGTTGACCTCGTTGACGCCGACGCGGATGACGGGTGCGTTGTCGCCGGACTCGTCCGCCTGCCCAGGCGCGGGCTGTTGCGCAGCGGGAGCCTGCGCGTTGGTGGCCGGGGCGGGAGGCGGCGTTGCAGTTTGCTGCGCGTGCAGTGCGGCGACAGGCACAGCTGCCGCAAGTACCAGGCTAAACATCAGTCTGTTCATGGTTCCCTCATTTTATCAATCCCGCACTGCCTTCGGGCGAGTCATCGTATAGCACTTTGGTCCAAGCCTGGAGCAGGGCTTTCGAGGCGGCCGAGGAATTTCTCCAGTTCCTGCGGCAGGGGCGCCTCAAGCTGCAACAACTTGCCGGTGATGGGGTGTTCAAACTCAAGCCGGGCCGCATGGAGAAAATTGCGTCCCAGTTTCAGGCGCTCCGGCTCTGCCCTGCGGCGCGCGGCCTTGGACTGCGCGGCCTGCGCGGCAACCTGGTCAGTCAACTGGCCGGATGCGCCATAGAGCGTGTCGCCCACAACCGGATGACCGATGGAGGCCATGTGGACACGTATCTGGTGCGTGCGGCCTGTTTCAATGCGCACGCGCACGAGGGTGAACTTGCCAAAGCGCGTTTCAATGCGGCGCACCACCTCATAGTGAGAGACGGCGGAGCGGGCATTTTCGGTAGCGCGCGTGGTCATGCGCGTGCGGCGCACCGGATCGCGGCCCACGTCGGCGCTGATGGTTCCCCGCTGGCGCTCGACGACGCCGTGCACCAGCGCGATGTAGGTCTTGCTGATCTGACGGCTTGAGAACAGCTCGGCGAGCGCGGCGTGGGCGGCATCGTTTTTTGCCACAATGATAAGGCCGCTGGTGTCCTTGTCGAGCCGGTGCACGATGCCGGGGCGCAGTTCGCCGCCGGTGGAAGAAAGGGCCTGGAAGCGGTAGAGGAGCGCGTTGACCAGCGTGCCGCGACTGCGCTCGTCCTCGCTTTGCCCCGCGCCAGCGTGGACCATCATGCCGGCAGGCTTGTTGATGACGGCGAGATCCTTGTCTTCATACACAACATCGAGAGGAATATTTTCAGGCGTGGCGTGGAGCGGCGCAGGGTGCGGCTCGCCGCTCACGACAATCTGCTCGCCGCCGCGCAGCTTGAGCGACGCCTTGTGACGCGCGCCGTCCACGAGCACATCGCCCTGCTCAAGAAGCAGTTGAACGCGGGAGCGGCTGACGCCCTCAATCTGCGTGGCGAGGAAGTGATCGAGGCGCTGGCCTGTGGCTTCCGGCGGCACGGCGATGATGTGCTGCTTAGACATGCGGCGCCTCGACTGGATGGGGCGTTTCGGCAGTTGCAGCATCTCCTGCGATGCCTGCGCCTTTGCGCCGGCGCAGCACGAGCGCACCGGCAAGCACGAATGCGATTGCGGCCAGCTGCGGTCCGTCCAGCGCGCCGCGCAGAATTGCGCCGCGGCCTTCCGTGTCGCGCCAGAACTCAGTGAAATAAATCGCGACGCCAGCGGCCATGAGCCAGAGGCCCGCGATGTCGCCCTGCTGGCGGCGATGCGGCAGCACCATGAGAAGCGAGATGGAGATGGTGAGAAACGCCAGCGCGGCATAGGCCTGCGCGGGATGAACCGGAACGCCGAGCGGAGCGCCGCTCCAGCGCGCGGCCAGCGGACTGGTATAGGTGACGGCCCAGCGCGCGGCGGTTTCAGTGCCGTAGCCCGAGCCGGCCAGCAATGCGCCAATCTGCTCACAGGCCAGGAAGAGAGCCAAGGGCGCGGCAAGGGCATCGGCGGTGCCGGCGAGAGGCATGTGGTGCTTGCGCATGTAGAGCGCAGCAGCCGCAACGGCCAGCAGCGCTCCCGCAGCAGCCAGCAGCGGATGATGAATCATGGCCAGGCCAAGCAGCCACGCGGGATGACTGCGGACCACGGCCCAGTTGACGATGACCAGCAAAAGCCGCGAACCCGCGAGCGCGGCAAAGAGCGCCACGATGCAGAGGCTCCACATCTGATTGGGATGAATGCCCGCGCTATGGGCCGTGCGCTGCGCGAGCCCGAGCGCGAGCAACACGCCGAGCGCGGCCATGGCGCCGTAAGCGGGAACGAGAACGGGGCCGATGTGGAAGAGGATTGGGTGCACTGGGGAAAGGATATCTTCTCAGGCCACGGGAAGGGTAGAATCCGGCCCACTGGGCCGTGAGAGATGCGCCGGTGAACCCGTCCTAAGACGGTGGAGCTCTCCGCGGTTCATTAGGCATTCCGGACTGGCGGACACGGCACACAGAACCGATTGTCGAGTTGAGCCCCTGTTCATTGAATGTTGGTTCAACCAGCGTTGATCGCCCACCTGCTTTGCAGGCCGGTTTCTAATGCGGATGGTATGGGTACTGGCCGGGAATTGCAAGTCTTGTGCGGAGCAGGCGCGATGTGGTACGTTACGCGCCCACTTGATTTGGGAATGCCTCGCGCAGGCGGGAAGGACGCCGGCGCAGCGCGAAAAGGGCCCGCGCGCCGCTGCGCCTACGATCCGGTTTTGCGCTCTTCTTCGAGGACTTCATCGAGCAGGCCGCGCAGGCTGACGGCACGCGCGTGGCCCTGGTTTGCATTGGCGCCGGCGGACTGCGCAAGCTCATCGGCGAAGTTCAGCGCGGCCAGCACGGCCACGCGCAGCGAGTCCACGGTGCGGCCCTGCGCGGCCACGGCGCGCATCTTGGCGTCCACTTGTTCGGCCAGTTGGCGGATGTGATCCGAATCCTGCCCGGTGAGGTGATAGGTCTGGTCGTAGATTGTGACGGTGGTGTACCCGGCGGGCTTGCCGCGTTTCTTTTCAGCCATGGACGACCTCACAGTTCAAGCGAATCGAGCTGGGCGAGCAGCCGCTCGACGCGCTGGCGCACATGATCGCGCTCGGCACGCAGCGCGCGGACTTCCTCTTTCAATTGATCGACAACCGGTCCCTGCCCGGCGAGTTGCGCCTCGGCCTGGGCAGCGCGCTCCTCGGCGGCAACGCGGGCCTGCCGCTCGCGCTTGACCAGCTCAACCGCGCGCCGGATGCGCTCTTCCAGCGCGGAAAAATCATCGGCGCTGAGAGCCAGGGATGCCGGATCATCAGGCTCTTCGGCGGACTTTTGTGCCCGCTTCGGCTTCTCTTCCACTTCTGATTCCCAGAAAGTCTGCGACATGAAATCGGCCTCCGCACGCGCCTCTACCCGTGCAAGTATAGCGCCAGACAAGGCTGTCGCAGCCACTAAGTACGCAGGCGTGCGCCTGTTTTGCCAACAGCCTCGACTACCTGCGCTTGAAAGCTCTGCAGCTCCTCTTCGCGCAGAGTGCGGTCAGGAGCCTGGAAGGTCACGCCGAGGAGCAGCGAATACTCGCGCGCTCCAAGCTGCTTGTTGCGAAAGACTTCGCGCACGCGCCACTCGACCAGCTCGGGGATTTGCAGGGCAGCCAGCGCCTGGTCGACGGTTTTCCACGTGATGCTCTCATCCAGAACGAGCGAAAAATCGCGGCGCACGGGCTGGAAGCGCGAAATGTCGCGCGCGGCAGGCTTGCGCGGCGGCAGCTTGTAGAGGCGGTCCAGATAGAGTTCGCCGACGAGGACCGGCTCCTTGAGCTTGCGCGCGGCGGCCTCGGACGGATGCAACTGGCCAAACCAGCCGACGGTTGCGCCTTCCACCACGACACGCGCGGAACGGTAAGGATGCAGCCACGCGGGCGTGAGGCCGGCTTCGGGCGGGAAGCGATCGAAGTAGATGGCACGCGACTGGAAGCGCGAAAGCAACTGCTCGACCACGCCCTTCACGTCGTGGAATTCAATCGCACGGGCCGGATGAAGCGGGCTCTGCTGCGGCAGACTGCCGACGGCGCCAAAGGCCAGGGCGGGTCGCTCGTCGACTTTCTCCGTAGTGCCGCTGAAGACGGTGCCCAACTCGAAGAGGCGCACGTCACTGACGTCGCGATGCAGATTGCCGGCGATCATGGCGAGCATGCCGGGCACGAGCGACGGACGCAGCATGCCTGCCTCCTCGCTGAGCGGATTGCCGAGCGGAACGGACTGGCCAGGCTGCGGCGCGGTGAGCGCGGCGTCTGCGGTGGAGCAGAAGGTGCTCGCGATAGCTTCGTGGAATCCGGCGGCGAGCAGCGTGCGGCGGACGGCGGCTTCGCTCTCTGCCCATGGCAGCGCGCGCACGCCCTCCCCGAACGAAGGCAGCGTATTGGCGAAGCGGTTGTAGCCATAGACACGCGCGACCTCTTCGATGAGATCGATTTCGCGTTCGATATCGAGACGCCAACTTGGAAGCGCAACCTGCCAGGCGGCGTGCTCGGAGCGCGAAGGTGCAAGCGTGCAGCCGAGCGCCGTGAGCACGTTTTCGACGGTGGCGGCAGTGATGCCTTCTTTGTCCACGGTGGTGCCGAGGATGCGATGGACCTCGCTGAGCGCGAGAGCAACGGGCGCGCGCTGCACGGTGCGGGCTTCGAGAGCGGGCACACGCACGTCGACGAGGTCGCCCTCGATGGAACCGCCGTTGGCCAGCAGAATGCGGCTGACGATGGCCGAGGCCACGGGGGCCGCGCTGAAGTCTGCGCCGCGCTCAAAGCGATGGCTGGCGTCGGTGTGCAGGCCGTGGCGGCGCGCGGTGCGGCGCACGGCCATGGGCTCGAACCACGCGGCCTCGACGAGCACGTTCTTCGTGGCGGGCGTAATCATCGTGTCCCAGCCGCCCATGACGCCAGCGAGTGCAAGAGGCTTGACATGGTCGGCAACGACGAGGTCTTCGGGGTCGAGCATGCGCTCGATGCCGTCGAGGGTTTTGAGCTTCTCGCCCTTGCGCGCGCGGCGGACAAGGATGCCGCCTTCGATTTTGTCTAGGTCAAAGGCGTGCGTGGGCTGGCCCATGGCAAGCCACACAAAGTTGGTGGCGTCGACGGCGTTGGAGATTTTTTTCTGCTCGAGGAGCTTGAAGTAAGTCTCGACTTCGGCGCCGGGGAACCAGTCGCGCGAGTCGCCGATGGTGACGCCGCGCAGCACGCGCGCGGTGAAACGGCCGCAGGCGTCTTCGGCTTCGATGCGCACCGAATACGGGCTGGCGGCTGGCTGCACGGTGGGCAGCGCAACGTCGAGCGGCTTGAGCGCGACGCCGTAGATGGCTGCGGCCTCGCGGGCGATGCCGTAGTGGTTCATGGCGTCGACGCGGTTGGTGGTGATGTCCATCTCGTAGAGCGAGCCGTTGCCCGCGCTAAGCGAGTAGATGCCCTCGACGGCGATGCCGCGCAAGGTGAGGTCTTCGGCGAGTTGCGCGTCGTCGACGGGGAGTTCAGGCAGGTAGGCGCGGAGCCATTTGGTGAGTATCTTCATGCGAATTGCCCCAGGAAGCGCATGTCGCCGGCGAAGAACTGGCCGATTTCGCTGATGCCGTACTTCATCATGGCGATGCGCTCGACGCCCATACCGAAGGCGAAGCCTGAGATTTTTTCCGGGTTGTAGGCATCGTCGGACGGGTTTGCTTTGCGGCGTTCTTCAGTGACTGCGGCAAAGACGTGCGGATCCACCATGCCGCAGCCGAGCAGCTCGATCCAGCCGGAGTGCTTGCACTTGCGGCAGCCTTTGCCGCCGCAGAAGATGCAGCTAATCTGCACGTCGGCCGAAGGCTCGGTGAAGGGGAAGAAGCTGGGGAAAAAGCGCGTTT
>JAGWRX010000020.1 GCA_028876395.1 Acidobacteriota bacterium | reverse complement strand
TGGCCACCAATGCGCGCTCTGACCGTGTGTGGCTCAGCAGCCGGCGCAGCGAGACGGGCTTGTCTTCCATGGCCATGCGGCGGCCGAGGAACTGGATCATCTGACCGACGGTGACCGCATCGTCCTGCACGTTGAAGGTGGGCCGGTTGCGGGCGCGCTCCAGAATTTCGTGGAAGACGCGCACCAGATCGACCGTGTCCGCGGCAATCTCCGGGTCGGCTGCGGCGTCGTCCTTGAATTCGCGCAGGCCCGGATTGGTCCATGAAGCGGCTTCAAGCATCTGCTTCTGCTGCAACATCTGCGCGGCGTTCTTGAAGCGCTCATGCTCAAGCAGCCGCTCCACCAGTTCGCGGCGCGGATCTTCGGCGGCATCATCGGGGCCCGCGGTCTCGCGCGGCAGCAGCATCTTGCTCTTGATGTGGATGAGCAGCGAGGCCGTGTAAATAAAATCGCCGGCCACGTCCACGTCGGTCGCCTTCAACTGGTTCACATAGGCCAGGAACTGCGCGGTGATTCTGGCGATGGGAATGTCGTAGATGTCGATGTCCTGCTTGCGGATGAGATCGAGCAGCAGGTCGAGCGGGCCGTCATAAACCCTGCCCACGGTGACGGAAAAAGGGGACTCCTCGGGAGCTTCTTCGGGCCTCTTTGCCCGGGCGGCGGCTTTGGGCTGCTTCGCCTCGGCCGCGGGCGGTGGGACGAGAACGAGCGGCGGCGCGGGCTGCGCAGGCTGACCAGTTGCCTGATTTTCCGCGGACTCGCCTGCAGCCGCGTTGCTTTCCGGATTGGTGGTCTCTTCAGTCAAAGAAATTCCTGCGGCGTCGATTTCGGTGTTGCGTCGCCCGTGCAGCGGTTATCGGTTCTGCCTAATCCATGCGCGCCAGTTGCATGGCGGAGTGGACCTCTTCCATCGTCTGGCCGGCGCGAGCCTGTGCGCGTTCCGAGCCGGCGCGAAGAATCTCCTTCACGTGGGGCTCGGTGAGCCTGGCCCGCCGCTCCTGGATCGGGCTGAGCACCTGCACCAGCGCGTCGGCAGCCCAGCCTTTGCACTCGATGCATCCGATACCGGCCGAACGGCACCCATCATAGACTTTCGCGAGGGTCTCCGCGGTGGAAAAGACCTTGTGCAAATCGCCGACCGGGCATTTGTCGGGGTCGCCCTTGTCCGTCCGCCGGATGCGCGCGGGGTCCGTGACCATGGTCTTGAGCTTCTGGCGGACGACCGGCTCAGGGTCGGTCATCTGGATGGTGTTGCCATAGCTCTTGGACATTTTGCGGCCGTCTGTGCCGGGCAGCTTGGGCGAGGGCGTCAGGAGCACCTTCGGCTCGGGCAGAACATACTCAGGGTTTAATGCGTGCGGCAAATCAGAAGCGCCTACAGGGCGTTGGAAGGTGGACATCTGATCGGGAATCGTTCGCCGAGCGATCTCTTCTCCGATTTCGGCTACGAGTTCCTCATGCCGCACAAATTCCATGCCGTACGTCATGGGTATCTTTGGATAAAACATATTGAACCGCCGCGCAATTTCGCGGGTCAGCTCGACGTGCGCCTGCTGGTCCTGTCCCACGGGCACGAACTGCGGCTGGTAGAGCAGAATGTCCGACGCCATCAGCACCGGGTAGCCAAGGAAGCCGTACGTGGTCAGGTCCTTGTGAGCGAGGTTCTCAATCATCTCCTTGTAGCTGGGCACGCGCTCAAGCCAACCGAGCGGGGTAATCATCCCGAGCAGCAGCGGCAATTCGTAATGCTGTGTGACCTGGCTCTGTACAAAGATGGTGGATCGTTCCGGATCAAGGCCCGCGCCGAGAAAGTCCAGCGCCACTTCCAGCGAATTGGGCGCGATCTGGGAGGTGTCCGCGTAGTCGGTGGTCAGCGCGTGCAGGTCGGCGATGAAGAAATAGCACTCGTACTGGTCCTGGAGCTTGACCCAGTTGGCCAGTGCGCCCATGTAGTTGCCCAGGTGGAGCTTGCCGGTGGGGCGCATGCCGCTCAAAACGCGCGGGCGGGAGGATGAGGTTGCTTGTTCAGGCATTGTGCTTTCGATTCCGGAATGATGCCAGGAAATTGCAGCCGCCGTTGCGCCAACACGCACTGGAGGGCTGCTCATATTGTAGCGGGAGGCGCACATCAGCGCGTGACGACGCTACACGTGGGAGAGGACAAAGTAGACAATGCCCAGCGCCGGGCCCAGCAGCAGGCGCAGGATAAAGCCGCCCACAAAAATCATCAGCAGGTAGCCGACCCATCCGCCGAGGCGGTCGTAGACCTGCACGGCGTTGTAGGGCAGCAGGTTGCGTACCACGTGGCTGCCATCGAGCGGAGGAATCGGCAGCAGGTTGAAGAAGAACAGCGACAGATTGATGAGGATTGCCAGGGTGCAGAGCAGAGCCAGTGGATTTGGCGTGACCGGGCTGCCCGGCCTGAGGGCGGCAATGAAGGAGGACATAACTACGGTCTGGCCGTTGGGCATGGCGAAGCCCATGACCACGAGGACGGCAAGGGCCAGCAGCACGAGCAGCAGATTGGAGACCGGTCCGGCCAGCGTGACGAGGTTTTCGTCGCGGACAATTTTACGGAAGTTACGGGTGATGACCGGCGTGGGCTTGGCCCAGCCCACGAGCATTCCGCCAAACATGCCGATCCCGAGGAACGGCCCGAAGATCATCAGCGCGGGGAAGAGCAGCGTGCCGACGGGGTCCACGTGATACATGGGGTTGAGCGTGATGCGGCCCTGAAGGCGGGCCGTCTGGTCGCCCAGCAGGGAAGCCGTCCATGCGTGCGCGCACTCATGAAAGCTGAGCGAAAAGATGAGCAGGACAAACTCGAAGACGGCAATAAGAAAAGCGGCAGATTGCAAATCGATACTCCAGGGGCTCAGGTTAGCATGGGTGGCGCGGCTCCGCTTATGGCCGGTCTGCCGGAAAGGTGCCGACGATCTGGCCCGGGGCCACGTTCTGGCCGCCAAGGACGATGGCGTGGCTTCCGATGCGCGCTCCTGCGCCGATGTTTGTGGGCAGCAGGGTGATCTGGTCGAAGTTCTCCGGCGAGTGGCTGACGGAGTAAACGCGCGCAAAGGAGCCGACGACGGCGCCTTTGCCGATGTTGATGCCGCCGCGGTCGTTCAACAGCGCTCCCTGGCGAATGGACGCGCCGTCGCCGATGGAGAGGTTGTAGCCATAGGTGAGGTCGATGCCGTGATGGATCTTGACTCCTGTGCCCATGTGCTCAAAGATATGGCGCCCGAGCATGCAGCGGAAACGGACGCCCAGCCAGAGGTTGAGCCCGATGGGCGAGCGGTCAAACATCTGCCAGAACCACAACAACGGCTTGCGCACGGCAAACATCTCCCGATCGATCTCGGGATAGTGTTCTGCTTCCAGAGTTACGTTCTCCGGGTCCAGCGACATGCTGAGTACATTGCCGGGCAGTTCAGTGGCGAGCGTCATGGTTCGCTTGCCCTCGTACGGACGGCCCAGGTAGAGCTGATAGAGCTGGTCGCGCACAATCTCAGAGCGGCGCTCCGGCGAGCGATGCCGGATGAACTCCTCGTCCAGAAAGCGCAGCCAGCGGCGGTAGACTTCCTCCGCTTCCGGCGCGGGATGCGGCACGTTGTTCCTGGGATTCGCCATATGCATTGGACGATAAACCAAACGGGCCTGCAGAGGCGAGTGTGACGCGATGACGCCCCATTGCCGGCACCCCGCGTTATCCTAGATAGTCCGGCGCGACCACGCCGTCGAGAGAGACCACACATCATGCCTGAAGAAACCGCCGCCACTCCTGAGAGCAAAGCTGCCGCGCCCGTCGCCACGATTGCCACCCTTGGCCAGCATGAGGGCCAGTCGGTCACACTGCGCGGGTGGCTCTATAACCTGCGCGAGAGCGGCAAACTGCTGTTTCCCATCTTTCGCGACGGCACCGGCACGGTGCAGGGCGTGGCGCACGTCAAGAGCGTTTCGCCCGAGGTCTTTGAGGCGCTGAAGGGTCTCACGCAGGAGTCCTCGGTTGTTGTCACCGGCAAGGTGCGCGCGGACAAGCGCGCTCCCGGCGGCTTCGAGCTGGACGTGGAAGATATCCAGGTAATCCAGCGCGTGCCCGAGTCGGACCCTTATCCGATTACGCTCAAGGAGCATGGTGTCGATTTCCTGATGGAGCACCGGCACCTTTGGATTCGCTCGCCGCGGCAGTCGGCGATTTTGCGCATCCGGGCTGAAATCATGCGGGCGGCGGCCGAGTACTTTGACTCGAACGGATTCATCCGCACCGACCCGCCGATTCTGACTCCGGCGGCGTGCGAGGGCACGTCGACGCTGTTCCCGGTGGACTACTTTGGCGACCCGGCATTTCTGACGCAGTCCGGCCAGCTTTATATTGAGTCCACGGCGCTGGCGCTGGGCAAGGTGTACAGCTTTGGCCCGACGTTTCGCGCGGAAAAGTCCAAGACCCGCCGCCACCTGACGGAGTTCTGGATGATCGAGCCGGAGGTCGCGTATTGCGATCTGGACGGGTTGCTGGAACTGGCGGAGAACTTTCTGTCGCACATTGTGCAGAGCGTGCTGAAGAACCGCGCGGCTGAGCTGGCGGCGATTGGCCGCGACCCGGCAAAGCTCCAGAACATCCTGCCGCCGTTCCCGCGCCTGCGCTACGACGAAGCGGCGGCCATGCTGAACGAGGCGCACAAGAAAGGCGAGCTGGAGAATCCCTTCGAGTACGGCAACGACTTTGGCTCGCCGGACGAAACCTGGCTCAGCTCGCAGTTTGACCGGCCCGTGATGGTGCATCGCTACCCGGCCGACGTGAAGGCCTTCTACATGGAGCCGGACCCAGCCGACGCGCGCTACGCGCTCTGCGTGGATGTGCTGGCTCCGGAGGGTTACGGAGAGATCATTGGCGGCTCGCAGCGCGTGGCCAGCTATGACCTGCTGAAGAGCCGCATCGAAAAGCACAATCTGCCTCTCGAAGCCTTCCAGTGGTATCTGGACCTGCGCCGCTACGGCTCGGTGCCGCACGCGGGCTTCGGCATGGGCATCGAGCGGGTGGTGGCCTGGGTTTGCGCGCTCGACCATGTGCGCGAAACGATTCCGTTTGCCCGTACGCTGCACCGGATCTATCCGTAGGGACGGATCGGTGGTTGTGGCGGCCGGCGAGAGAATTGGCCAGATTGGGAATCCCTTGGCGGCCGGCTGCAATCAAACGGTTGCAGTCAATTCCCGCGGAGTCTTCCCAATGACCTTATCTGCCAGTGAAGTGAATCAGCTGAAGCATGCCCCCGCGGTCGAGGGCATGCTGCCCGTCATCCATCAGCGCTGGAGCCCGCGCTCATTTGCCGATCGCGAGGTGAGTGCGGCCGATCTGGCAAGGGTGTTTGAGGCGGCGCGCTGGGCGCCTTCCTCGAACAACGAGCAGCCCTGGCGCTACGTTGTGGGCGTGCGCAACTCAGGCACGCACGCGAAGATTGCGGCAACGCTGGCGGGCTTCAACAAAGCCTGGGCGCCCAAGGCTCCGGTGCTGATTCTGGGCGTCGCGAACACCCGGTTCAGCCGCAACGGGCGACCGAACGATTACGCTCTCTATGATCTCGGCGCGGCGACTGTCCTGATTACGCTGCAGGCCGTTGCACTGGGCCTGACCACCCACCAGATGGGCGGTTTTGACCACGACGCCATTCGCAAGGCGCTTGAGATTCCCGAGGACCATGCGCTGGGCTCGGTGATGGCTCTTGGCTATCTGGGCGAGCCGGGCGCGCTGGCCGACGAGCATCTGATTGCGTCGGAGGTGACGCCCCGCAGCCGCAAGCCGCTGAGCGAAATTGTGTTTTCCGCCTGGGGCGAGCCGGCACAACTTGCCTGAGTACAGGCTGGCGGCTGTCTTTCCATAAGCCGGACGATAGACCTAAGCCTTCGCGTTACAGTGGAGGCTGGAGGGATGGTTCTTGGTTGAAGCACGATCGCCCCGGCAACTGCGCAAACAGGCTCCAACCCGCAGGGTTCGCCACCGTCACACGACTGCGAGGCGCACACGGCTGAGCTGGCGGGCGCGGGGCATCCTGGCGGCCGTGGCGGTGGTTGCGGCGCTGCTGGGATGGGCCGTTGTCGCCCGCGCGATGGCTCCTTCCTCCAACACCAGCCTCACGCGATTCGACGCCATCGTTGTGCTGGGTTCGCCGGCTGACTCGGACGGCAATCCCACGCCGAAAGAGCTGGCCCGCGTTGCGCAGGGCGTGCGTGAGTATGAGCGCGGCGTAGCGCCCCGGCTGATTTTCAGCGGAGGGGCGGTGCGGAATCATTTTGTGGAGGCGCAGGTGATGGCGCGCGCGGCCGAGGCGCGGGGCATACCTGAGTCCGCCATTTTTCTGGAGCCGGAGGCCAGGGACACAATCCAGAACGCCTGCTTTGCGACGCGCATCATGAGAGCGCATGGCTGGCGATCGGCGGAGGTGGTTTCGAGCGCGGTTCATTTGCCGCGCGCAGGCATTCTATTCGACCGCACGCCGCTCAAGTGGCGCGTGGACGCCGCGCAGCCGCTTGTGCCGGAAACTGTCCTCAGCGAGGGCGCGGAGACGCTGCTGGAGACGCTGAAGACGGTGCATTATCTGACCTATGGCAGCTGGGCCGAGCGCTGCGAACCGTAGCGCGAAGGCGGGTTTGAGCGGCACGGGACGCGGGGCGCGTTGTCCCGCCTCGGTGTGGTCCTGTAAGCTGAGTGGTGATGCGTCTCCCAGTAAGTTTTCCCTTCGCTTTTGCCGCCGCTGCTGCCCTTGCGCTCTGCACCGGACCGCGCGCCGATGCCCAGGCCCAGAGCACTGCTTCCCCGACCGCGGGCGTCGGCACGTACATCGTCGTCGATCCGCTGGCCGGTGTGCGCTATGACAACCGCTACGACCTCTCGCTTGGCATGGCCTATGACCATATGAAGGCGGGACCGAACCTGCTGCAGGGTTCCAACCTTGGCGGCCTCGATGTTTCCGGCTCCTACTGGCTCTTGAAGCACTGGGGACTTGAGGGCTCCGGGCGTGCCTACGTGGGAACGAGCGGCGCCGCGCCGAACCCGTACCATATCAACGGACCTTTTGTGGCGCAATACCTGTTTGTGGCCGGGCCCGAGTGGCTGGGACCGCACAACAAGCACGGCGCGCTGATTGCGCATGCGATGTTCGGCGGAGCTTACGGCAAATTCCAGCAGGATCTGCGCGGAAACTCGCCGTCGGTTGTGGGCTTCTACAACGACCAGGTTGCGCCGGGCGCGATCATCGGCGGGCATATTGATCTGAACCGCTCAGCCAAGTGGGTTTTTCGCATTACTCCTGACGCGGTCATTACGCGCTACCACATCGACTACGGCAGCAAGATTACGCAGACCGACGTGAATTTTGCCATCTCGGTCGGCGTGGAATACAAGTTCAAGAAGAAGCGGTAGCACCGTTCTCGTCCACCAACTGCATCGCCTGGAAAATACCTGAGCCCCGCCTTGCCGGCGGGGCTTGCCGTTGGACAGGAGCGGGGCATAACAACCGGAGTTCCGGGAGCGAGAGCGCTTTGCCGGGGCTCCGGTTTTCTGCTGTTTTCAGCGAAACGAAAGCCTTTCAATGTGACAGGCTGCGAGCGTTATCTCCGTGTGGTATTCTCCGACGTTCGGTGGCCCCTGTGGAAAAGTGTCACCGGAAAGAATGCTGTACCGGATAACGGCATCTGGAGGTCTGCGCCGTTGATTGCGGACAGACAAGGGTCAGGAGGCAGTGACAAGAGGATATGAAGGACACATTGGGAGTATTGCTCGCAGGCGGCGCCGGTGAAAGGCTCTTCCCCCTTACCCGCGATCGCGCGAAGCCGGCTGTGCCCTTTGGCGGGCACTACCGGATCATCGACATCACGCTGTCCAATTGCATCAACTCCGGCCTGCGCAAGGTTTTCGTGATGACGCAGTACAAGGCGCTCTCATTGAATCGCCATATCCGCGAGGGGTGGACGGGCATTGTGGCCACAGAGCTGGGCGAGTTCTTTGAGATGATGCCGCCCATGCAGCGCACCGGCGCGAACTGGTACATGGGCACGGCGGATGCGGTTTACCAGAACATCTATTCGATCGGGAGCGAGCAGCCGAAGCACATCATCATCCTTTCCGGCGATCACATTTACAAGATGAATTACAGCCGCATGCTTGACCATCACAAGGGGACCAAGGCGGAGGTGACGCTGGCGACTCTGCCGATTCCGCCGGATGAGGTTTCGCGGTTTGGCGTGGTCGAGGTGAGCCAGTCGGGCGAGGTGATGGGCTTCCAGGAGAAGCCGGCCTCGACGACGTTCCGTTCGCCGTTCAATCCGAACTCAGTGGATGCCTCGATGGGCATTTACATCTTCAACACCGAAGTGCTGCTGAAGGCGCTGATAGCCGATGCGGAAGACCCGAACTCGAAGCACGACTTTGGCCATAACATTCTGCCCAACCTGCTGGGCAAGAAGAAGATGGTGGCCTACAGCTTTGTGGACGAGAACAAGCAGCAGGCCCTCTATTGGCGCGACGTGGGCACGCTGGACGCCTACTACGACGCGAACATGGATCTGTGCTCGGTTTCGCCAACCTTCAACCTGTACGACAAGAGCTGGCCGATCCGGACGCGGGTGCGGCAGTATCCGCCGGCGAAGTTTGTGTTTGGCGAACCGGGGCGCACGGGCATGGCGGTCAACTCGGTGATTACGGCCGGCGTGATTATCTCGGGCGCGTCGGTGTCGAATTCGGTGCTGTCGCAGGATGTGCGCGTGAACTCCTACTCGGACGTGGATGCGAGCATCATTTTCTCCCACGTGAATATCGGGCGGCACTGCCGCATCCGACGGGCGATTATTGATCGCGACGTGCATATTCCGGAGGGCACGGTGATTGGCTACGACCCGGTGGAGGACAAGCGGCGGTATTTCGTGACGCCCTCGGGTCTGACGATTGTGACCCGCGACGCTTCGCTGTTCGAGAACCCGGTGGACCCGGATTTTCTGCCGCATTACTAAACTACGGTTGTACGTGCTTCCTTTCACAGAAAGGGGGCAAAGGTCCGGGCCTGAAGGCCCCGCAAATTCGCGCTCTTTCCGGAGGCTGAAGCCGCCGGCTCCCTCCGGGATTCGCGGTCTGCAACTGAGGAACTCAAAAGCACTGGAAGATGCGGATTCACAGGCTTGCGAAATTTTCTGCAAGTCTTCTGTGGAAAACTGCAAATAAAAAAGGGGGGGTAGGGGGTGGGGGTACCACCTCCTGACTCAAACTGCGGCAGACAGCGGACCTGCCCATTTGTTGACCTATCTAGATTGTGCGACAAAGGCGGGTAATTATCCGCAAATCGGCGGAAACAATTTTTACAGGGCCCGGGCGGCGGGGAAGGAAGGTTGGGGCAGGTGGCCTGGGCTGACGTCGGGGTCGGCGGCAAGGCAGGTATTCCCTGCAAACAGAGGCTTTAACGGGCAGGTGTCAGGAGAGCCTCCTGCGGTCCGGAACAGGCTCCGAAAGAACTCAACAGAGCGGTCTAGACGAGGGGCTCAGAAGCGCAGGGCCTGAAGTCAGGTCTGAATCCAAGCCACTTGCGGCACGAGTAAACTCGTGCCCTGACACAAGACTTTGCCAGCGGCGAGTTTTCCGCAGCCTGTGAAGCCGGTACCGTTCAAGCTGAAGCCCGTACGCTTCAAACAGACCCGCTACCCTGCCAAGCGTTCGATTGACCCTGACTACCGGTCCGGTTATACTCCGAGGCGGTCGTTGAATGCCTTCCTCTCCGCACCAGCCCCGTTTCCTTGGGCCGTTCCCGATCAGGAGGTGTCTTATGCGAATCGTCCAGGTTCAGAAGTTGACTCTTCTGGTGTGTGTCCTGGCTATGCCGGCCGCCCTTTTCGCGGACTTCAGTTACCAGCAGACCACCCAGATCACGGGCGGCTCCATGCTCAGCATGATGAAAATGGCCGGCGCTTTCAGCGCGCAGGCTCGCAAGGCCGGCGAACCTATCGTCTCGACCGTCTATCTGAAAGACAACCGCATGGCCCGTGTCTCCCCCGACAATATCGAGATCGTCGACCTCGACAAAGAAACGATCACCCAGATCGACACCGTCAAGCGGACCTACACCGTCATGACTTTTCAGCAGATCAAGGAGCAGCTGGCGAAGGCCCAGCAGGAGATGGAAAAGAAGCAGGCTGAGCATCCAGCGGGTCCGGCGGCTTCCAATCCCAATCCCGACAATGTGAAGATGAGCTTTGACGTTCACGTGCGCAAGACCAGCGCGGAGAAGCAGGTCAGCGGCCTCGCAACCAGTGAAGCGATTTTGACGATGGTGATGAACGCCACCGACCAGAAAACGCAGCAGACCGGGACGATGGCCATCACCAACGACATGTGGATCGTGCCAGAGATTCCCGGCTACGCACAGATGCGCGATTTCGAGGTGCGCATGGCCGCGAAAATGGGGGCGATGACTTCCGGAAGCGGATTGGACATGAAGAAGCTTTTCGCCCAGAAGCCAGGCGCCAATCAGGCCCTTGACGATATGGCCAAAGAGATGCAGAAGATCCAGGGAGTACCCGTCATGCAGATTATGCGCATGGGTACCACCACCGATGGAAAGCCATTGCCCGCGGCCTCTGAAGCTCCTCTGCCTGCCGATTCCTCACCAGCCATGCCCAGTGGACGCGAAATCGCCAAACAGAGCGCGGCGTCCGCGCTGACCAGCCATCTTGGCTTTGGTGGCTTCGGAGGCTTTGGCCGCAAGAAGCAGAACGACCAGCCGCCGGCCGATCAAAATTCGAAGACGCCCCCGCCCACAAGCCTGGTCCTTATGGAGTCTCAGACCACTTCATCCAACTTCTCTTCGGCCCCAATCGACCCATCACACTTCGAGGTGCCGGCAGGTTACAAACAAATCCAGGCTCAAATGGAT
>JAGWRX010000019.1 GCA_028876395.1 Acidobacteriota bacterium | reverse complement strand
GCTCCCGCCCTCGCCGTAAGATAACTCCCACCTGCGAGGTCGCTGATGAAAACCACCAAGAAGGAAACAACTCCCCGGCAGCCAAAGCCCCGCCCGCGCGCGAAGAAGCCGGACGGGGAGAGCGACGTGCTCGCGAACATTGCCGCCATGCCCCCTGCGGATCGCGTCCTCGCCGAGCGGTTGCATGCGATCATCAAGGCCGCCGCGCCGGCCCTCGTGCCGCGAACCTGGTACAGCATGCCCGCCTATGCCCGCGACGGCAAGATCGTCTGCTTCTTCCAGAGCGCGCAGCGCTTCAAGACGCGCTACGCCACCTTCGGCTTCATGCACGAGGCCCATCTCGACGACGGCTCCATGTGGCCCACCGCCTACGCGCTCAAGGCGCTAACCCACGCCGAAGAGGCACGCATCATCGCGCTCGTGAAGCAGGCCGTGAGCTAAGCTGCGCGACTGCAACAAAGCCGAGTGCCCCATCCATGACGTCCGCCCCAGCGGGCGACATGGGTGGGAGCCCACCGCACTCCACACGCCCAAGTTCCCTCTGGCTGCCCCGCGCCGGTTGCCCCGCCCTTGTCCTTCGCCCCGGCGAAGGACAGGGTGGGAAGGCACCGACTCACCGCTCGGCGGTCGTGGTTTTCAGCGGCCAGCCATGGGCGAAACCGTTGCAACCACGCCCAGCGCCAACATCGGAGAGGCGGGTTCGTCTAAACTGTGGGTCCATGAAGCGCTTCCTTCACTTGCGGCGTCTGCTGACGGCGGGCCTGGCCTGCGCGCTGCTGGCGGCTACGGCTGGCGCCGCGCAGGACTCGGCGCAGGACCGCCATGACCAAAAGCCGCTTCCCCTGAAGCCCGACCTGCCCAACACGGGCTCGAACCACCGCCTCATCCTCAAGGACGGCAGCTACCAGATTGTTCGGCAATATGAGGTGGTGCGCGACCGCGTGCGCTACATCTCAGTGGAGCGCGGCGGCGGATGGGAAGAGCTGCCCGCCGATCTGGTGGACTGGGACGCCACCCGCAAGTGGGAGCGGGACCACGCCAGCGAGGCCGGGGACGCCTCGCCCGCCATGAAGGAAGCCGAGGAGCTGGACAGGGAAGAAGCCGCCGCGCGCGCCGACGAGCGCGAGCGCACGCCCGATGTGGCCAAGGGACTCGAGCTGCCCGACTCCGACGGCGTGTTTGTGCTGGACACCTTTCGGGGAACGCCGGAGCTGGTGGAGCTGCCACCCACGAACCTCAGCATGAACTCGCGAACCTGGCACGGGCTCAGCACGCTGAATCCGCTTGCCGGCCGCAGGGCCAGCCTTGAACTGGACGGCGCGCACGCCAAGGTTCACCTGCATGTGAACGATCCGGAGATCTATCTCTCGCTGGACGGGCGCGATGACGTGGAGCCGATCACCAGCGACGCAATGACGGTGCAGACCGGCGGAGCCAAGCCGGTGGCCAACGCAAAACATGGCGCGCAATCGGCGTCGTCGGGCTTCGCCATTGTGCGCGCGGACGAGCGCAAAGCCGTGCGCATTGTTGGCTCGGTGCATGTGAGCCCGGACGGCAAGGTAACGCAGAGCGAAGACGTCGTCCCTGCCAAGGTGGAGGTGCTGCCCGGCAAGCACTGGCTCAAGCTGACGCCGGAGCAGCCGCTGCTGATGGGCGAATACGCACTGGTCGAAATTCTGTCGCCGACAGCGATGAGCCAGACGATCTGGGACTTCCGCGTGGACCCGAGGCTGGGCGACAACCCCGGGGCGCTGGGGCCGATTCTGAAGTAAGGCGGCGCGCTACTCGCGCACGCTGATGCCTAGGGCCTTCATCTTGCGATAGAGGTGGCTGCGCTCCAGGCCCAGCAGCTCGGCGGCGCGGCTGACATTGTTGCGCGCTTCCTCAATCTTTTTCAGGATGTACTCCCGCTCGTAGGCGTCGCGCGCCTGCTGCAGCGTGGAAAATTCCTCAGTGGAGCGGGTGCCGGCCTTGTGCGTAAGCGGCGGCAGGTGTTTGCGTTCAATGCGCAGCGTGCGCGGATTCAGAATCAGCACGCGCTCGATGACGTTCTTGAGTTCGCGCACGTTGCCGGGCCAGTGGTAATGCGCCAGCGCGGCGAGCGCATCCTCGCTGATCTCCATGCGCGGGCGGCCATACTGGCGGCCGAACTCGGCCAGAAACTCGCGCACCAGCAGGGGAATATCCTCCTTGCGCTCGCGCAGCGGCGGCACAAAGAACGGAACCACGTTGAGCCTGTAAAACAAATCTTCGCGGAAGTTGCCCTTGGCGATTTCTTCTTCCAGATCCTTGTTGGTTGAGGCGATAAGGCGCACGTCCACGCGCAGGGGCTGCGTGCCGCCGACAGGCGTGAAGAGCTGGTCGTCAAGCGCGGAGAGCACCTTGGCCTGCGTCTTGAGGCTCATGTCGCCCACTTCATCCAGGAAAAGCGTGCCGCCGTCGGCGCGCTCCAGCGTGCCGCGCTGCTCGGGCGGCCCGCCGGGGCGCGCGCCATGGCGATAGCCGAAGAGCTCGGCCTCGATGTGCGCCTCGGGAATGGCGGCGCAGTTCAGTTCCACAAAGATGCTGTCGCGGCGCAGGCTCTCCGCGTGGATGGCGCGCGCGATGAGTTCCTTGCCCGTGCCGGACTCGCCATAGATGAGCACGCGGCCGTTGGTGGGCGCCATCAGGCGAATCTGCTGGCGCAGCGCCTTCACGGGGATGCTTTCGCCGGTGAGCACGGAGGCCACGTTGAACTGGCGCTTAAACTCGATATTTTCAGTGCGCAGGCGGCGCGCTTCCACGGCATTCTTGAGCACGATCAGGGTGCGGTCGAGCGAGAGCGGCTTCTCAAGAAAGTCGAATGCGCCCAGCTTGGTGGCCTTGACGGCGGACTCGATGGTGCCGTGGCCGGAGATGATAACCACCTCGGGGCGTGTTTCCGGAGCGAGCACGTGAATGTCGGCGAGCACGTCGAGGCCGTCGCGGTCGGGCAGCCAGATGTCGAGCAGCACCACGTCGTACTGCGCGTCGTCCAGCAGCACCATGGCCTCGGCCGCGGTGGCCGCGGTGGCGACGCCGTAGCCCTCCTCGCGCAGAATCTCTTCAAGCGAGCTGCGAATCTCCGCCTCGTCGTCCACCACCAGAATGTGATTCATGAGCGCGCTCCTGTGAGCGGAGTCGAGGTGCTGCCTTCAAGCGCAGGCTGCGCGGTCTGCTCCATGATGGGCAGCCGCACCAGGAAGCGGGCGCCCTTGGGGCTGTTGCTCTCAGCGCGGATGGAGCCGCCATGCTCCTGCACGATTTTCGCCGCGATGGAAAGGCCCAGGCCCGTGCCCCGCTGCTTGGTGGAATAGAACGGCAGAAACAGCCGCTCGCGAATCTCGGCGGTGAGCCCGTGGCCCGTGTCAGAGACGGCGACCTCGACGGCCGTGCCGTCTTCGCTGAGCCCGCTGCTGATGTCGAGCACGCGCAGCAGGCTGCCCTGCATGGCCTCGGCCGCGTTGTCGATGAGATTGGCCAGCGCGCGGCGGATCGCATCGGGGTCAGCGAGCACCATGGGCAGGCCGGACTCAAGATTGCGCCGGATCGTGATGCCTTCCAGCCGCCCGGTAAACAGGACAAGCGCCTCTTCGGCCACTTTGTTCATGTCGCAGGCGCGCGGCTGCGGCGCGGGAAACTGCGCCAGCGCGGAGAACTGATCCACCAGCGTGCGCAGCGTGGCGACACAGCCCAGAATCACCTCGCTGCACTTGCGGATGACGGCGGACGAGTCGGGCCCGCCGCGGTCAACGTGGCGGGCGATGCGCTCGGCCGACAGCGCAATGGGCGTGAGCGGGTTTTTGATTTCGTGAGCCACGCGCTGCGCCACTTCCTTCCAGGCAGTCTGGCGCTGCGCGCGCAGCAGCTCGGATGTGTCCTCGACCACGAGCACGGTGCCGACTTTGCCGTGCGCCAGCTCAAGCCGCGCGCTGGTGACGGCGAGATGCATGACGCGGCCGCGGGCGTTCAGCTCAAGCTCAGCGGAGGCGGCGCCCATGCGCTGCCCGCGGCGAATCACGCCGGCCAGGTCGTCCACGCAATCGGGAGGCAGAAGCGACTCGAGCGGCTGACCACGCATCCCGGCTTCGTCGTTCTGCCCCATCAGCGCGGCGAAGGCGCGGTTGGCCTGGAGGACCTTGCCGGAGCCGTCCAGCGTAACCACGCCGCTGGGAATGGTTTCGACAATGGTCTCCAACTCGCGGCGCCGTTCCTCAATGGCAAGGTTGGCGGTGGTCAGTTGCGCGGATGAGCTCTCGGCCAACTGGCGGCTGGCGTCGAGATCGGCGGCCATGTGGTTGAAGGAGCGCACCAGCTCGGCCATCTCGCCGGTGGTCACCAGCGCCACACGATGCTCGTACTTGCCCGCGGCAATCTCGTCCATGGCATCCGCCAGCGCTTCCACCGGGCGGGTAATCTGCTTGGACAGGAACAGCGCGAGCCACACGCTGGCAAAAAAGACCGCGACGGTGATGAGCAGCAGCATCAGGAAAAACGTGGAGCGGATGCGGTTGCGCGAACGGAACAGGTCCCAGTAGGCCGCGGCGCCCGAACGAATGCGCCGGGCGGTCTGGTTGAGGCCCTCGGGCATGGGCAGGGCCACCACCACCAGCTTGCCCGACGCGGTGGCCGCCATGCCCAGCGCATACTCCTGCCCGGCCACTTTCAGCACCGGCTCGCCGCTGCGCTGGGCCGTGGCCAGCAGGCTGGCGGAAAGCGGGCCGTGCAAGGGAATCTCCGACTCCTGCCCACTTTCACTGAGCCAGGGCAGCAGGCTCGCCTGACTCGTCTCCGGCGGAGCCTGAAAGCCGGCCAGCATGTTCAGATTCTTGCCATAGACCACGACAAAACCGCCGGCCAGCGTGATGCGGTGGGAACCGAGCGCATTCTGCAGTGCGGGGAGAGCGAGATCAACGGTGCCGGAGGCGGCGATCGACTCGGCTTCAACACGGGCGTTGTTGGTGACGTACTGCGCCAGCTCCAGCACCACGCGGGTTGAGTCCTCGCGCAGCTCGGAGGTGTTGGGCGAGAACCAGCGGTCGATCGAGCGGTTCATGAGCTGAAAGCTGAAGAGAAACATGAAGACCGCGGGCGTGAGCGCGATGAGCACCGCGCCGAGCACCATCCGCGTGCGCAGCCGCGCGCCCAGAGCGCTGCTGCTCTGGTCTGCGTAGATTTTAAGGATGTTCCTGAGCAGCAGGATGAGCAGCATCAACAGGAGCAGAAACACCAGCACCGTGAGGCCGGTGAACACCAGCGTCTCCCCGGCCGTGTCGGGATTGAGAAAGCTCACGTTGGATGTGTTGAAAGCCTGCAGCGCTCCCAGCAAGGCGAAAACCAGCAGCGCGCCCGCCCCAAGCAGGACCACCAGACGCCGCCGCGAATCGCCTTTGAAAGGCATGCGGCGATTATAGTGTGGTGGCCACTCTCGGGACAGGGATTAAGATATCTTCCATCCACGATTGTGGTGATGCGAAGAGTGGCTCAGACACAAGAGGCCGCTACGCAATCACGGTGGAAGCGGCGGTCCAGGGGCGCTGCTGGCTCTCGGCCACGCCGCGATGGGTGAGCGTGCCGAGCCAGGTGTTCAGCCCGTCAGCGAGGCCTGCATCCTGCTTGAGCGCCTCGCGCGCGCCCAGGTTGGCCAGCCGCAGCAGGTATGGGAATGTCGAGTTGGTCAGCGCCAGCGTGGACGTGTGCGGCACCGCGCCGGGCATGTTCGTGACGCAGTAGTGCACCACACCATCCACCACGTAGCTAGGGTTGGAGTGCGAGGTGGGCCGCGCCGTCTCCACGCAGCCGCCCTGGTCGATGGCCACGTCCACAATCACCGCGCCCTTCTTCATCTGCGCGACCATGGCGCGGGTCACAATTTTCGGAGCCGTGGCGCCGGGAATGAGCACGCCGCCAATGACGAGGTCGGCCTCGCGCGTGGCCTGATTGATGTTGTAGCTGTTGGACGCCAGCGTGTGCAGCCGCCCATTAAAGATGTCGTCCAGTTCGCGCAGGCGGTTCATGTTCACGTCAATCAGAGTCGTTTTGGCTCCGAAGCCGAGAGCGATGCGGGCGGCGTTGGTGCCTACAATGCCTCCGCCGATGATGGTGACATGCGCGGGCGGTACGCCGGGTACACCGCCCAACAGGATGCCGCGTCCGCCGCGCTCCTTTTCGAGATAGGTCGCGCCAACCTGCACGCTCATGCGGCCGGCCACCTCGCTCATGGGCATGAGCAGCGGCAACATGCCGATCCGGTCGCGCACCGTCTCATAGGCAATGCCGATGACCTTCTTCTCCAGCAGCTTGT
This sequence comes from Acidobacteriota bacterium, assembly GCA_028876395.1. Classification (GTDB taxonomy): domain Bacteria; phylum Acidobacteriota; class Terriglobia; order Terriglobales; family Acidobacteriaceae; genus Telmatobacter. Next base: position 5,248 of record JAGWRX010000019.1, on the reverse strand, counting down.
TGGTCAATTCAGGCAGGGGAGCCAGGTGGAGATAGGTGAAGAGCACCAGCCCTTCGCGGAAGAAAACGTACTCCTTCTCAATGGGCTCCTTGACCTTGACCACCATCTCGGACTTGCCCCAGACATAGCCGGACTCGCCCACGATTTCCGCGCCGGCGTCCTGGTACTCGGCATCGGGAAAACCGGATTGCGCGCCTGCCTGAGTTTCGACCAGCACGGTGTGTCCAGCCTCGACCAGCGCTTTTGCGCCCGCTGGAGTGACTCCGACGCGGGCTTCGTTGTCCTTAATCTCTCTGGGAACGCCGATGATCATGGGCTCTGCTCCTTCCGGGGTTGGACGCGCCGGGGGCCAAAGCAGCGGCCGCGCCGGAATTTGCTGTGGAGGGAGGGCTGTTCCGGCGCGGCGGGATCGAGCGCTTCCAACTGCAGGCAATACTACGGCGCATTCAGCTTCCAATGTGTGCAAATTTCGTGGTAAAACTCCTGCATGGGAACGAAACGTGAGCCAGACAACCACTTGTCGCAAGAAATATTCAAGCCGACGCCGGAAAGCGGGCTCGACGAACTGGATGCCGCCATCCTGCGCTACCTGGAGGGTCACGGCCGCGCCACCAACTACGAGGTGGGCGAGGCGGTGGGCCTCTCGGCGTCGGCGGCATCGCGGCGCATCCAGGCGCTGGAGGCGGCAAAGGCCATTCGCGGCTATCGCGCCCTGATTGATGACCGGCTGCTGGGCAAGCGCATGACCGTATATATCCGCATCACGCTGGAGCGCCAGTCGGCGGGTGTCCTGAGCGCGTTCGAGACTGCCGTGCGGCACTGCCACGAGATTGTGAGTTGCCACCTGATGGCTGGCCAGTATGACTACACGCTGGTGGCGCGCGTAAGCGACATCGACGACTACGGACGGCTGCACCAGACTGAGCTGTCGCGCCTGCCGGGCGTGATCCGGCTGGAAACCAGCTTCGCGCTCAGGGATGTGCTGGACGGCAGCAACGGATAGCGGCAAGGCCGTGCACAACGAGTAGCGCGCAGACGAAGCAGGCACAGATTCGGGTTGTCACCGCGAGGGACGCATGCTCCAATTGGCTTGAGTTTGCTGCAAGCTCATGGGACACGATCTGGAAAGGGCTTAGTGTGAATGGGTGATTCTGGACAGCGATTTCCCGGCGGCGGGATGAGCGGGAGCGACCCGTACGGCCCCTCCGGGCTTTACCGATCCGCTGCTGCCTCCAGCAACGAGCCCGGGCGGCCCGGAGGCCCGAAGAAAGGCGCAAAGAACCACTTCCCGCTGGCGCTGGCTGGATTTGCACTGCTGGCGCTGGTCTTCATCGCCGTTCTGGTGATGAGCCGGTCCAAGCCGAAGACAGACGCTGACGACTGGGGTTCGGCGGTGTCTCATGTCTCCGGATTGCAAGGTCACCTGATCGCGCGGTGGAACGGGAAGGCGGAGTATCAGCTCGGACTCAAGCCCGTAGATCCTACGGAGAGCGCGCAGTTTGCGTATGCGGCCGCGAATCCGCCGGAGCCGCTCTACCTGAACGTGCGGCTGCTGGACCAGGCGGGCTTTCAAATTTGCAGCAAGCAGGTTCTGTTCGCCTTTGACCCGGCAAAGTCAGCGCCGCCGCCTATTTCCGATGCCGGCCCGCATGCGAAGAAGGCAGTGGCCGAGCGCATTGCCCATGAACAAGCCGCGCAAAAGGCCCAGTTGCAAAGCCTGCAGGCCCAGGAGCAGGCGAGAGAGCACGGCAACGATATCTTCCAGAATGAGCTGGGCGAGGACGGCAAAATCGTGGCCGTCAATGCGCATGGCACGCTTCCCTGCACCGCAGAGCAGTACAAGCGCGTCGATTACTGGGACTTTGCCACGAACTTCCCCACGGTCGCAGACCAGGACGCCCTGTTGCATCACCTGAAGGAGAAGCAGGCGAGAAAAGAGCTTGAAGCGCGCATGGCGGCGCGCCGCAAGAAAGCCGCGGTGATGCTTTCAGCTTTCTACCAGGAGGGCGAGGACCGGGCCACGCGATACGAGGCGGCCAGCGCAGTGCTGGGAACCGCTGACGGCAAGAGCTTCTATATCGCCAAAACGAGCGACCAGGCCACCGCAGCCAGTTGGGCCAGCGAGTCTTCGCTGATCCACTACAAGTGTGACCAGCGCGCCAACTGCGCACTGAAGCACGCGGGCTCAACGACGGTGATTTACGCCAGGCAGAATGAGTAAGCGATAAGGTTAGTCGAAGCGCGAAGGCCACCTGCGAGCGCCATGGTAGTCCCTGAGCACGCGCACGTTTCGCGCTGTGGCCCGATAAACAAGTATGTAAGGAGTTCTAAGAACCACCAGCTCGCGCGTTCCATTGACGCGTCCTCGACGGCCTGCGCGCGGCCTTTGAGCCAGGAGTTCGGCAGACCTGAGGATGCGCGAAGCGACGAGCTCTGCTGTCTGGATGCTGTCTTCCGCGATGTATACGATCAACTCGTGCAGGTCGCGCTGGGCGCGGCGGCCCCAGTTCAGGCTCATGCGCTGGCTTTTAATCCCCTGGCTTCCCGCGCGGCGCGCAATACCTTCGCTATGTCTGCCACAACTTCGTTATGCGGAGTCCCGTGCGAGGTATCTGCCAGCGCCTCTTCCACCCCTGCTCTGAACCACTCGTCATAGCCTTGCTCCGGCTCTCCCAACCCGGGATGCGGCGGAAGGCCCTCAGACAGCTCCAGCGCGAGCAGGAGCCTCTGGTCCGCTGGCAAGTCCATTGCGAGTTGGCGAACTTCTTCGAGGGAATGGCTCATGGAGAGGTTGTAGCGCGGATTGCCTTCCTGAAGCAGAGTGGCGCGACTGACGCCACGCCCTCTCGCGGCATCCGGAACGGAGATCGCCACGTCCTCTGTGGCGATTCCCTTACTCCGCGTTGTCGATCTGCGCCCGTTGCAGCTTGTCGGAGTAATCGACGTAGACGGCCTTCCATGTGGTGAAGAAGTCAATGGCGCCGAGGCCCTCGCGGTGCCCGTTGCCGGTCTGCTTGACGCCGCCGAAGGGCAGGTGCACCTCCGCGCCGATGGTGGGCGCGTTGATGTAGGTGATGCCCGCCTCCAGGTCGCGAATGGCGGCAAAGGCGCGGTTCACGTCCCTGGTGTAGAGAGCCGTGGACAGACCGTAGTCGATGGAGTTGGCAATCTCGATGGCCTGCTCGAAGGTATCGAACTCGATGAGGCTCACGACCGGCCCGAAGACCTCTTCGCGCGCAATGCGCATGGTGGGCGTGACGCCGCCCAGCACAGTGGGCTCGAAGAAGGTGCCCTTGCTGTAGTCGCCGTCCGTGAGCGGATGGCCGCCGGCGAGCAGTTTGGCGCCTTCCGCCAGGGCGATCTCGACATACTTCTTCGAGGTTTCAATCTGCCCGGCATTCACCTGCGGACCCACTTCGACGGACTCGTCGAGGCCGTTGCCGACTTTGAGCGCTTTGGCCCGCGCGACAAACTTCGCCGTGAAGTCCGCGGCGATACCCTTCTGCAGCAGGATGCGGCTGGTGGCCGTGCAGCGCTGCCCGGTGGTGCCGAAGGAGCCCCAGAGCGCGCCGTCGAGGGCGAGTTCGAGGTTGGCGTCGTTGAGCACGATCTGCGCATTCTTGCCGCCCATCTCAAGCGAGACCGGCTTGAAGGTGGCGGCGGCGCGCTGGCCGACGAAGGAGCCCACTTCGCTGGAGCCGGTAAAGCTGATGGCGCGCACGTCGGGGTGCTCGATGAGCGGCGTGCCGGTGGCGCCGCCGCTGCCGCTCACGATGTTGACCACGCCCGGCGGCAGGCCGGCATCGATGAGCGCCTGCACCAGGTTGTAGGTGGAAAGCGGCGTGTCCGTGGCGGGCTTGATGACGCAGGTGTTGCCCGAGACGAGCGCGGGGAACAGCTTCCAGCTTGGGATAGCCATGGGGAAGTTCCACGGCGTAATCAGCCCAACCACGCCCACCGGCATGCGCACGCTCATGGCGAACTTGTTCTGCAGCTCGCTCGGCGTGGTCTGGCCGAAGAGGCGGCGACCCTCGCCTGCCACGTAGAAGGCTTCGTCGATGGCCTCCTGCACGTCGCCGCGGGTTTCCGCCAGCACCTTGCCCATCTCGCGAGTCATGTCGCGGGCGTATTGCTCCTTGCGCTGCTGCAGGATGAGCCCGGCGCGCACCAGCACCTCAGCCCGCTTGGGCGCGGGCACCAGCCGCCAGGTGGCGTAAGCCTTTTTCGCTGCCGCCACGGCCAGGTTCACATCCTCTGCGTGCGACGAGGGAAACGCGCCCACGATGTCCGAGTGGTCTGCCGGATTCAGGTTCAGGATGGTTTTGCCGCTCCGGGCAGGCAGCCACTCGCCGCCAATCAGATTGTGGTATGTGGGAAAAGTCATGGAGTCCTCTAAATGAATGCAAGGCCCGTGCGGTCCACTGGTTGCGGCGCTTCCGGGCAACCCTATGAGTTTACCGCACCGGGGGCATGCCGCACCGGCCGGCGAAAGTTCGCGGCATGGCGAACATCTCCGCGGGCGCTTGCGGCCCGCTGGCCGTACAATGATGAGTGAGGTAGATTCAATTTTCCAATGTCATCGAACGGTTATCCTTCGCGCTCCTCGCGGTCGCACGGCCTGCGCTCCCTGTTCAGCATGTTTTCCAGCGATCTGGCCATTGACCTAGGCACCGCCAACACCCTGGTCTTCGCGGCCGGCAAAGGCATCGTTGTCAACGAGCCCTCCATCGTAGCCATCAACAAGAACACCGGCGAGGTGGAGGCCGTGGGCAAGGAGGCCAAGGAGATGCTTGGGCGCACGCCCGGCAACATCGTGGCCATCAAGCCGATGAAGGACGGCGTGATCGCCGACTTCAAGGTGACCGAAAAGATGCTCAACTACTTTATCCAGAAGGCGCACAACCGCAAGATGCTGGTTCACCCGCGCATCGTGATCGGCGTGCCCTCTGAGATTACGCAGGTTGAGAAGCGCGCCGTGGAGGACTCCGCCTATCGCGCCAAGGCCAGCGAGGTTTACCTGGTGGAGCAGGCCATGGTGGCCGCCATCGGCGCGGGGCTGCCGATTCAGGAGCCGGGCGGCAACATGGTGGTCGATATCGGCGGTGGAACCACGGATATCGCCGTCATCTCGCTGGCAGGCATCGTCTACTCGCGCTCCGTGCGCATGGCGGGCAATCAGATGGACGAGGCTGTGATGACCTACCTGAAGCGCAAGTACAACCTGCTGGTGGGCGAGCGGACGGCGGAG
>JAGWRX010000246.1 GCA_028876395.1 Acidobacteriota bacterium | reverse complement strand
CGCATGTTTACACCTTGAAAATCGACCATGTTTTGCGCGGCAAGACCCCGAAGACCGTTCAAATTTACGACGGCAATGACAGCGGGCGCACCCTCTTCAATTGGATTCGCGGAAGGAAATACATTCTGTTCATGTTCTACCTGCCGCAGGAAAAGGCTTGGGGAATTGATAGCTGCGGAAACTCTGGCCCACTCAGCAAAGCCGAATCAACTCTGTCTGAAATCGCAGCTATTCAATCCGCACATTCAGTCGGCGTGATTCATGGTGTTGTGAGTCAGGAAGCACTTTCGCAACCAATCGCCGGAGTGCATGTCGAGGCATCGGGTGCCAAAGGGACTTTCCGGGCGATTGCGAATGAGAAGGGGGAGTTTGAGATACAGGTTCCCGGCGGTCAATACAAGCTCCATGCAGAGGGCGACGGCCTTTCATTTCAAAAAGCAGACATAAGTTATGAGGATCCTGACAAGCTGCAGGTTTACGCCGGAGGGTGTGCACAAGTACAGATTGTCGGGACCGCAAAACAACACTAGCAGTAAGGCAATAGCCGTCCCTTCTCCACCACAAACCGCTCGCCGCGCCACACAATCGTGTTGCCCGCAAAGCCCGCCACCCACATTCCCATCGCGATCACGTCGCGCACCGGCAGCAGCCAAAGGTTCGCCAGCACCTGGTGGTCGCCCAGCACCATTGCGCCCACCGTCATCGCCAACGTCAGCCGTAGAAAAAAGCTGAGCCCCAGCAGCCACAGGCTCAGCGGACTCAGCCCGCTCGCCACCACGTTCAAGAGCGCCCAGCCCAGCCCATGCGTAACCACCAGCCCCGCGTAGCCGCCTGGCCGCGCATCGCGCACCGTCCGCGCCCAGCGCAGTTGATGGTCGGCAAAGCCGCGCCAGTCGTATGCGGGAATCGCCGTCTCCACCACCTCGCCGCTCAGAGCCACGCGATACCCCGCCGCCGCTACGCGCGCGCCCAGTTCGTAATCGTCGGCCAGATGATCCACCAGCGCTTCGAATCCGCCGATCTTGCCAAGCGCCTCCCGGCTTACCGCCAGCGTGGAGCCGAGCCCATAGCGCAGCCCGCCCTCAATCATTTTCGAGAGCAGCACGCCCGCCTGAAAATCCGCGGCAATACCCAGCGCTTCCAGCCGCGAGGCCAGCGTGCCGTGCGCGCGCCCGCGATAGAGCGCCGTTACCAGTCCCACCGGCTTTCCCTGCGAGGAAGGAGCAAAATGCGCCATCACCCTCTCCAGATAGCGCGGCCCCACCGTAATGTCCGAGTCATTGACGAGCAGAAAATCATGCCGTGCGTGCGAAACAAGCTGCGCCAGCGTGCTTACCTTGCCGTTGGTGCCCAGCCGCGCCGGGCACTCGATAAGCCGGATGGAACGCTCCGGGAACTCGCGCTGCAGCTGTTCCACGGCAACCACGGCGGGCTCGTCCGGCGACGAGAAGCCGAACAGCAGCTCGAACGGGCCGGCATATGTCTGCCTGCAATGGCTGCGAAAGGCGTCCAGCATGCCGGGGTCCAGCCCCTTCAGCGACTTCAGAAGGCTTACGCCCGGCGCAAAGCCCGCCAGTGGCCCGCGCCGCGCCGCCATAAATACCCGGGCCGCCACAATCGCCGCCACAAAATAGCCCATCCCGGCCACGGCCAGCACCGTGGTCGCCACTTCCACAGCCAGAGCCAGAGCGTGCGGCATCACAGCGCTTAGTGTAACGAAAGAAAGCAGGGAATAGGGAATAGGGAATAGGGAATAGGGAATAGGGAATAGGAAGTAGCTCTAGGCATCGCTGTAACAGTTTGATTTTTTACCACAGCGCGAATTGTATTTCTCACGACTATGCGCTGGTTGATTGCGTGTTGAGCGTTGTGACCGCGCGCTCCGCACGTTCATTGGGCTGTCCGCGCGGTTCAGCCATTGCAGCATCCACCTATTCCCTATTCCCTGCCTTACTCGTACCGCAGCGCCTCGATCGGGTCCAGCGTCGCCGCCTTCCATGCCGGATAAATCCCAAACAGCAGCCCGATGGCGCAAGAGACGCCGAAGCCCGTCAGAACCCACGGTGTTGACAGCGTCGCCGGCAGCCCGACCGGCAGCGCGTGCACAATCCATGTCAGCACGGCGCCCAGCGTCACCCCGAGTATGCCGCCCACCGCGCACAGCGTTACCGCCTCGGTGGTGAACTGCGTCAGCAATGTGCGCCGTGTCGCTCCAATCGCCTTGCGCACGCCGATCTCGCGCGTTCGCTCCGTCACGCTCACCAGCATGATGTTCATCACCCCGATGCCGCCCACCATCAGGCCCACGCTGCTCACAGCCACCATAAAGAGAACCAGCCCGCTGGTCAGCTGGCCCCACAGCCGCGCCAGCCCTTCCGGGCTGAAGATCTCAAAGTCGTCCGGCTTCTCCACGCGCACCTTGCGCCGGATGCGCATCAGCTCGCGTATCTCTTCTTCCACCAGGTCCTTGTTCTTCGGATCGTCGTACTTCACGCTGACCCGCAGGTTGACCTCCTCCGGGTGCAGATTGTGGAAGGTGCCCATGGGGAAGAAGATGACGTTGTCATAGGGATTCTTACCGCTGCCGAAGGCCTGCTTCTGCTTGTCCACCACGCCAATCACGGTGTAGAGGCCGGTCTCCACGTTCACCTGTTTGCCCACCGCGGGCTGCCCGTCGAACAGCTGCTCCCACGTGTCGCGGCCCAGCAGGCAGACGTGCGCGTGACGCTTGTCCTCCTCATCGGTGAACATGCGCCCCTCCAGCAGGTGGATGTCCGTCACATCCGCCACGCCCGCCGTGTTGCCTTCAAATATGGTGCTGGAGATGGTCTTCCCGTTGTAGCGCGCGCTCACCGCGCCCACGCGAAAGCCCTGGATATAGTCCAATTCGGCGTCCGTGGCCACCACATGGGGCAGGCTGGCGAGCGCCTCGGCGTCGTCCAGGGTCACCTTCCTGCGGGCCAGCATCTCCGCCGTCGGCCGCATGCCGATCAGCGGCATGTGGTAGACCCACAGGACATTCGTGCCCAGCGAGTCAATCCAGTTGGCGACCCGGATGTTGATGCCGTTGATGACCGAGGAGATGGTGATGACCGTCGAAACGCCGATCACAATGCCGAGAATCGTCAGCCCCGAGCGCAGCCTGTTGGTGCGCAGGGTCTCGAGCGCCATTCTGACAGACTCGCGGGTTTGTCCCTTTGCCATTCTTGAAGGTACCGGTTCATCTATTCATACCTCAGCGCTTCGATTGGGTCCAGATTTGCCGCCTTCCAGGCCGGATAAATTCCAAAAAGGAGCCCGATTGCGCACGATACCCCGAACCCCGTCAGCACCCAGACCACGGACAAGGTGGCCGGCAGACCGATCGGCAGCAGCCGCACAATCCACGTGAGCACCGCGCCCACCACCACGCCGATAACCCCGCCTACCGCGCACAGCGTCACCGCCTCCGTGGTGAACTGCGTCAACAGCGTGCGCTTCGTCGCGCCCAGCGCCTTGCGCACGCCGATCTCCCGCGTCCGCTCCGTCACGCTCACCAGCATGATGTTCATCACGCCCACGCCGCCCACCATCAACCCCACGCTGCTCACCGCGATCATGAACAGAACCAGCCCGCCTGTAAGCTGATCCCACAGCTTCGAGAGCGAGTCCGGGCCGAAGATCTCAAAGTCGTCCGGCTTCTCCACGTGCACCTTGCGCCGGATGCGCAGCATCTCGCGAATCTCCTCCTGCACCAGCGCCTTGTTCTTCGGGTCGTCGTACTTCACGCTCACCCACAGGTCCTTGTCCTCCGGGTGCAGATTGTGAAACGTGCCCATGGGGAAATACACCATGTTGTCCTGCGGATTCTTGCCGCCGCCAAAGGGCTGCTTCTGCTTGTCAAGCACCCCAATCACCGTGTAGAGGCCGGTCTCGATATTCACTTCCTTGCCGATAGCGGACTCGTTGCCAAACAGCTCCTCCCACGTGTCATGCCCCAGCACGCACACATGCGCCGCCCGCAGGTCCTCCTCGTCGTTGAACATCCGCCCCTGCAGCAGCGTCAGGTCGCTCACTTCGCTGACCTCTGCGGTGTCGCCCTGCAGGATGGTGCCCGCCACCTTCTTGCCGTTGTATTTCACGCTCACCGCGCCCACGCGGAACTGCCCCGTGTGCTGGTATCCCCCATCCGCGGCCACCACGTGCGGCAGCGTGCGCAGCGCCATCACATCCTCGGGCGTCAGCTTCCTGCGCGCCAGCATCTCCGTCGTGGGCCGCACGCCGATCACCGGCATGTGAAACACCCAGATCACGTTCGTCCCCAGCGAACTCACCCAGTCCCCCACCCGCTTGTTCAGCCCGTTGATGGCTGACGAGATGGTGATCACCGTCGTCACGCCGATAACAATGCCCAGCACGGTCAGCCCCGAGCGCAGCTTGTTCGTCCTCAGCGTATCGAGGGCCATCTTCACGGATTCACGGGTTTGTCCTTGCACAATCACTCCGAGGGTTCCGGGCTCAGCTGACTCCAATTCCTATTCCCTACTCCCTGTTCCTTACAGCTCCGCCCGCAGCGCCACCACCGGGTCCAGCTTCGCGGCCTTGCTCGCCGGGTACACGCCAAAGAAGATGCCCACCGCTCCGGCCAGCAGCAGGCCCAGGAAGATGGCCCACAGCGGCACGGCCGTCGGGAAACCCACAAAAATCGTGATCAGTTTGCCCACGAGGATGCCGCCCAGCACGCCCAGCGCGCCGCCCACCACCGCCAGCGAGGCGCTCTCAATCAGAAACTGCAGCAACACATCGCGCTGCTTGGCGCCCAGCGCCTTGCGCACGCCGATCTCGCGCGTCCGTTCCGTCACGCTCACCAGCATGATGTTCATGATCACCACGCCGCCCACCACCAGCGCGATCGAGGCCAGCCCCAGCACAACCCACGCAAACAGCGAGCTGATCTGCTTCCAGATGTCCAGGAACGTGTCGTTGGTCTCCAGGTTGAAGTCGTCCGGCGTGCCCGGCGCGTTGTGGCGTCGCGTGCGCATCAGCACGCGCACCTGGTCCTCGGCCTGCGCCATCACCTGCGCGTTGCCCGCCGCGCGCGCGTAGATCGTCACCGAGTCGTTGTACCCGTAGTTCTGCTGATACGTGGTGATCGGCACCGCCACCCAGTTGTCCTGCGACTGGCCCAGTGTCTTGCCCTGGCGCTCGCCCACGCCCACGATCGTGTACTGGATGCCGTCCACGCGGATCTCCTTGCCCAGCGGGTCGCCCGCGCCCAGCAGATTGTCCACAATGTCGTATCCCACAATCGCGTTCTTCGTCGCGTGCTCTTCGTCAATCGGTGTAAAGCCCCGCCCCAGCGCAATCTCAATATTGTTCAGCGAGAGCATCGTCCACGTGTAGCCGCGCACCTCCGTGTTGTTGCTGGAGTGCCCGTTGGCCACTACGTTCGTTGACTTGTTCAGCAGCGCCCCAACCTCGGCGCAATCCGTGCAGATCGCCTTCACCGCCTCGTAGTCGTCCATGCGCAGAATCTTGCGCTTCTGATAGCTCAGGTACTCCTCGGCAGAGAAAATCACCTGCGGCATCCGCGACACCGTGAACACGTCCGCCCCGTAGCCGGAGAGCTTGGTGCTCACATAGCGGTTGGCGCCCTGCACCAGCGTGATCACCATGATCACCGACGCTACGCCCATGATCACGCCAATCAGCGTCAGAATGGAGCGCAGTTTATTGCCCCAAAGGGACTGCAGTGCGAGTTTGAAGGCCTCTATCAGCTTCATGGTTCTGCTTTCCCCCGGAGTCGATTCCCCGGCCCGATGCCCCCAACCGCGTGGCCCGCCCCGCGCTCGGCAGGTGCGGGACGAATGAAGGGGCTAAACATATGGACGTATGAGCCGCTTCCAGAGACCCCGGAAGCGAACCCAGGCCCCGGAACAGACCTTGGCCCACGCGCTTTCTCGCTGCTCAGGGAATACGCGCGCGGCCAGTCTCTGGTTCCGGCCCTTCACGCGTCGTCAAAACTGCAACAAATCCGTTGCAATCCACCTCAGGCCACCCCTGCCCGCCCTCAGGCGCTCACTTTGATGCCGCGCAGACATAGCTCGCCGCTTTCTCCCGGTCGCCCTTTCCCGCGTACCCGGCTTCTTGCGGGTAGGGGCACAGCGGCCGCGTGAGCGTCACCACGGGCTTTTCGTCCTCGGCCCCGTTCTCCGCCCTCTCGATGTGCTCCGCGATCAACGTCCCTGGGGCCGCGCCCGTCTCCACCCACGCCTGCAGCGCCAGGTAGATATTGTGCTCCAGATCGTTTGCCTGCGAAAGATCCGCCGGCCCTCGCTGTCCAAAGCTGGCCGGTCCCGGCCCTCCCCCGCAATGCTGCATGCCCGGCACCATGTAGAGCCGCGTAAACTCCGCCGCCTTCTGCTCCCCGGCCGTGGCCACCACGCTGTTGAAGTAGTCCACGGTCCCCTCGGCCGGAATGGCCGGATCATTCCACCCGTGATAAAGAATCAGCTTGCCGCCCCGCGCGCTGAAGGCGCTCAGGTCAGGATTCACCGCGTCCAGCACGCTGCCGGTCTTCGACTCCGCCGCCTTCAGGGCCGCATCCAGGTTCAGCTTCTGCACGTCCAGATCTTTCCTGCCGTAGACCAGGTCTGCAAAGTAGCCGGTGAGGAATTGAGAACCCAGGCTCGTGGAAGAATCGGACCCTGTAACCCACGCCTCCCAGCCGTTGCGCCCCAGCTCCGCACCCGGCAGCAAGCCATAGTCGACGAGCTTGCCGTCTTTTGTGCGTGCCCCCGCATAGAGCGCCTTCAGCGCCGTCACCTGCGCCCCGGTCAGGCACGAGCCGCTTTCCGCCCCCTTGCACAGCAGTGCGCCGGGGTCGAAATGGCATTGCCGCGGATCAACCAGAAAGCCGTCCGACCCGCCCTTGCCGCACTGCGCCAGCACCGCATCGTGAATCGCCGGCAGCTTGCTCGCCGGGATGCGGCTGGCCGGCTTGCCTTGCAGCGCCTGGATGCTGTGGATGCCGCTCGCCACCAGGTGCGTCCAGTTGTAGGCCGGCGCGCCCGCCAGAATGCCGTCATAGTCGGCAGGGAAGCGCTGCGCTTCCATCAGTGCCTCGCGTCCGCCGTCCGAACAGGAGGAGAAATACCGGTGGCCCGGCGCGCGGCCATAAAACGCCTTCGTAATCGCCTGGCCCGTCAGCGTCATCTCATGCACGCCCCGGTAGCCAAAGTCGATCACTTTTTCCGGGTGACCCAGCGCCCATGCGGCTTCCGTGGTCGACCCCGTGTGCCCTGTGTCCGTGCCCGCGCTCGCATAACCGTGCTGTACCGCGCTCGCCAGATCGCGGTAGTAGATGCTTCCCGCAAAGCCGCCGTTACCCTGGCCAAGGAACCGCCCGTTCCACCCCGACACCGGCAGCCACACCTCAATCTTGATCTGCGAGTCGCTGCTCGGATGCGCCTCGGCCACCACCCGGCAGAAGGCCGGAAGCTGGCCAAAAATCGGGTTCTTGCTGTCATCAGGAGGCGCAAGCTTTCCGGCTTCTACCTCCGCCGCCTGCACAATCCTCGTATGAGGCAGTGCCAGCTTTGCCAGTTCCTCGCAGGCCTGCCTGTTGCCGCTCGCTTGCTGGCCCCACGCCGCGGCCAGCCCTGCCAGTCCAACACACAACCCGATCGCCAATCCGCGCATGCCGCCTCCAACTCTGTCCTGCCATCCTACCCGGTCCAGCATAATGGCTGGCAGGCCGCCCGCGCACAAACCGTCCGCAGCCTGCCAGAGCCATCTTTTTTGAGGAACCGCCCTTGCTCCGCGCGCGTAGGATACGTTTGCGTGTTTTAATCACTCGATGCCGGCTGAAAGCGGCCCGGCACTCTTCCAATCCAGACACTCCACACGGAGGCCCGATGATGCGTACTCCCTTCCGGCTGGCGCTCGTTCTGCTCGCGCTGGCAGCTCTTCTCCCAGCCCTTGCCCCGGCGCAGGATGCCGCCACCCAGTCGCCCCTCCTGCTGCGCAACCCCTCGCTCTCGCAGGACAGGATTGCCTTCATCTATGCCGACGACATCTGGACCGTCAGCCGCCAGGGTGGCGAGGCCGAGCGCCTTACCTCCAACGGCCAGGTGATGGCCGGGCCGTTTTACTCGCCCGACGGCTCGCAGATTGCCTACTCCGCCCACCTGCTCGGCAACACCGACGTCTATGTCATTCCCTCCAGCGGTGGCGTGCCCCGGCGCATTACCTGGCACCCCGCCGGCAGCGCGGTCGTCGGCTGGTCGCCCGACGGCAAAAGCGTCCTCATCACCAGCATGGCCCTCAGTTACCGCCACTTCCTCAAGCTCTTCCTCGTCCACGCCGACGGCTCCGGCATGCCCGAGCCTCTGCCGCTGCCCTCCGGCTTTCAGGCCTCCTACTCGCCCGACGGCCAGTCCATCGCCTACCAGCCCATCACCAAGTGGCAGCCCGCCTGGAAGCGCTACGTCGGCGGCCAGACCACACCCATCTGGATCGTGAACCTCAAGTCGCTCGACCTGGTGAAGGTGCCTCGCGACAACTCCAACGACTCGAACCCCGTCTGGGTCGGCGACTCCGTCTACTTCCTCTCCGACCGCAACGGCCCCGTTTCGCTCTTCAAATACGACATCGCCTCAAAGCAGGTCTCCCAGGTCGCGCCCAACTCGAGCTACGACCTCAAGACGATGCAGGCCGGCCCCGGCGGGCTGGTCTATGAGCAGTTCGGCTCCATTCACCTCGTTGATACCGCCACCAGCGCCGACCATACCGTCTCCATCCAGATTCACGGCGAACTGTCCAACCTTGTGCCCCATCTGGCCGGCGTCAAGCCCGACGAAATCCAGAACGCCGCTCTCTCGCCCACCGGCGCCCGCGCCGTCTTTGAGGCCCACGGCGAAATCTTCACCGTCCCCGCTGAAAAAGGTGACACCCGCAACCTCACCAACACCTCCGGCGCCGCCGAGCGCGACCCGTCATGGTCGCCCGATGGCAAAACCATCGCCTACTTCTCTGACGCGTCCGGCGAGTACCAGCTCTTCCTCCACGACCAGACCGGCTTCAAGACGCCCACCGTCATCGACCTCGGCCCCAGCCCCAGTTACTTCTACAGCCCTGCCTGGTCGCCGGACTCCAAACACATCGCTTACTCTGACAAGCACCTGCACCTCTGGGTCGTGGATGTGCCCACAGGCAAGCCCGTTCTCGTCGATACCGGCATCTACGGCGGCTTCGGCTCCAGCTACGGACAGGTCTGGTCGCCCGACTCCAAATGGATCGCCTACCAGCGCGACCTCAACAACCAGCTCCACGCCATCTTTCTCTACTCCATGGACACCCACAAGTCCATGCAGGTTACTGATGGCATGAGCGACGCCACCAGTCCCGCCTTTGACGCCAACGGCAAGTACCTTTACTTCCTCGCCTCCACCAACGACGGCCCTTCCCAGGCCGGCATCGATCTCTCCGCCCTCAACCGCGGCCAGACCAGCGCCCCCTACGTTGTCGTGCTCGCCAAGGACGGCGCCTCGCCCATCCCGCCCGAGAGCGACGACGAAAAGGTGAAGGACGAAAAGAAGGACGAGCCCAAAAAGGCCGACGACCAGAAGAAGGATGAAAAGTCCGCAGCGAAGGACGAATCCAAGTCCGCCGACAAAGACAAAGACAAGGGCAAGGACGAAGCCAAGTCCGACGACAAGGACAAGGAAAAGAAGGAGCCCGTCAAGGTCACCGTCGATCTTGAGAACATCGGCAACCGTATCCTCTCGCTGCCCATCCCGCCGCGCAACTATGCCGGCCTCGCTACGGGCAAGGCGGGCGTCATCTATCTCTTGGAAACGTCGCCCTTCGGCCGCCCGTCGGACGAGGACGGCCCCGGCATCCGCGGCGTCTGGCGCTTCACCCTGGAAAAGCGCAAGCCTGAACTCGTCCTGAGCGACCTCGACAGCTTCACCATCTCGCAGGACGGCGCCAAGATCCTCTACCACCGCAAGGACGCCTGGACCATCGCGCCCGCCGACGACCTCAAGCCCGGCACCGACGCCCCCGGCAAGCCCCTCAACCTCGGCGCCATGCAGACCACCATCGACCCCCGCGCCGAGTGGCGCCAGATGTACCACGAAACCTGGCGCATCGAGCGCGACTTCCTCTACGACCCCAACACCCACGGCCTCTCGATTCCCAAAATCGAGGCCCGCTACAAGCCCTACCTCGACGGCCTCGCCTCGCGCGACGAGTTCACCTACCTCAACATCGAGATGCTCGGCGAAATCACCATCGGCCACATGTTCGTCGGCGGCCCTCGCACGCACGACACCGAGCCCAAAACCGGCCTGCTCGGCGCCGACTACTCCATCGAGAACGGCCGTTATCGCATCGCCAAAATCCTCGGCGGGCAGAACTGGACCCCCGGCCTCGCCTCGCCGCTCACCCTGCCCGGCGTTTACGTCAAGCAGGGCGAGTACCTGCTCGCCGTCAACGGCCGCCAACTGCTCGGCACGGACAACATCTATCAGGCATTCAACGGCACCGCCGGCAAGCAGACCGTGCTCCGCGTCGGCCCCACCCCCGACGGCAAAGACGCCCGCGACGTCACCGTCATCCCCATCCCCGACGAGGATGGCCTCCGCAACATCGACTGGGTCGAGGCCAACCGCCGCAAGGTTGATGAGCTCTCCGGCGGCAAGGTCGCCTACGTCTACATGCCCAACACCGGCGGCTCCGGCTATGACAGCTTCAACCGCTACTTCTACGCCCAGCTCGACAAGCAGGCCCTCGTCCTCGACGAGCGCTGGAACGAGGGCGGCCAAATCGCCGACTACATCGTCGATGTCCTCAAGCGCTTCCCGCTCTCCGGCGCCATCGAGCGCGACGGCAAGCCCATCCACGACCCCGTCGGAGCCATCTTCGGCCCCAAGGTCATGCTCATCAACCAGAACTCCGGCTCCGGCGGCGACGCCATGCCCTGGTACTTCCGCAAGGCCGGCATCGGCAAGCTCATCGGTACCCGCACCTGGGGCGGGCTCGTCGGCATCGGCGGCTTCCCCCCGCTCATCGACGGCGGCCGCGTCATGGCTCCGCGCTACGCCATCTACGGCCTCCACGGCGACTGGGAAGTCGAGAACCACGGCATCCCGCCCGACATTACCGTCGACCTGCTGCCCAAAGACGCAGCCGTGGGCCACGACCCGCAACTCGAAACCGGCGTCCAAACCGTCCTCGACGAGTTGAAGGCCAACCCCATCGCTCCCATCCCCGTCCCGCCGTATCCGAACTACCACAAGACCGACGGCCTGGGAAAAAACTAGCTACCCACAAAATCATCCGTGCCCCATCCTTGCGACTTGTTCCTGTCGCAAGGGTGGGTGGGGGGTGAGTCAGGTCGAAGGTCTTCGGCTCCGTCCTTTTCCATCTCCCTACCTTGGCATACTGAGGTTTCAATTCAAATGACCAAGAAGAACAAGAAGGTGAACCCCCACTGCCCTGTGGGCGGTTGCGATACTAAGCGTCCCCATGCGG
>JAGWRX010000245.1 GCA_028876395.1 Acidobacteriota bacterium | reverse complement strand
CGCCGAAGCCGCCGGGGCGCGGAGCGCCGAATCCGGGACGCGCGCCGAAGCCGGGACGGCCTCCGGGAGCGCCAGGACCGCCTGGCCCTGCGTAGCCTCCGGGCGTGGTGCGCGTGGGATGCTTGGGCCGCGGTCCGGCCGGGAACTGCCCGGGAGGGCCACCGGGGGTGCGCTGGGGATAGCTGCCGGGTCCGCCCGCGGGTCTGCGATCAAAAATGGGTCTGCCGCGCTGCAGGCCGCCAGCCTGAGCGGTGGGGGCAGGCGGTCCGGGAACCACGGGCGGTGCCTTGTAGACCGGCCGCGGTCCCGTCTGGGGCATCACGACGCGGCGCACGGGCGCTGCCGGAGCGGCAATCGCAGCGGCTTCTTCCGGAGCAGGCTCTACGGCCTTCTGCTCTGCGGCCGGCGCAGGCGCGGCAACAGGCTCGGCTGCAGGCGGAGCCGGGACGGGGGTCTGCTCCACGGCGGCAGCGGCTACCGAAGGCGCCACGGTGGGAGCGGGCTGCTCCGCCGGCGGTGCGGGGGCGGGCGCGGTGGCTGCCTCGACGGCCACCACAGGCGCAGCAGCAGCCGGAGCGGTTGGCTTGGCCGGCGCGACAGCGTGCTCGGCCGGGTGCGGTTGAGCTTCACGGGCTGGCGCGGCGGCTGGCGGCTTTACCACCACGGCCACGGCCGGTGGAACCACGGCCACGGCGGGACGCGCAGGCACGGCTCCAGCGGGGGCCTTGGCCACCACCGGGCCGGCGGGCGGGCGGCTCGCAATGGCCGGCGGCGTGTGCGGTGCGGAGATGATGGGCGGCGCAGGCCGAGTGGGCGGAACGACCTTGCGCGGCTCCGGGCGTGCGGGTGCGGTGGCCGTCGCTGCGGCAGGCGCAGCTGGCTCGGCTGCCTTGGCCGGAGTCTTGGCTGCGGCTGCGGCAGCGGGCTTCGCGGGCGCATGGCCACGGCGCGCTTCCGCTTCCTGTTCCTGCTTTTTCGCCAATATGGCTTTCATCACGTCGCCGGGCTTGGAGACGTGGGAGAGATCGATCTTGGGCGCAATCGCCTGGGCGCCGCGTGTGGACGTACCGCTGCCCGCCGAACGCGAGCCGCGCGTAAAGTGCGCGCGCACCTTCTCGGCCTCATGATCCTCAATCGAGCTGGAGTGGGTCTTGCCTTCGCCCAGGCCGAGCTCCGCCAGCACGTCAAGAATCTGGCGGCTCTTGACTTCCATCTCGCGCGCGAGATCGTTGATTCGAACCTTACTCATCCGCCTCTTTTCAAAAATGCTACCCAAAGCCTTTAGTCGCTCATAGCTACCTCATGGCAATGGCTGCTTCTGATACTTCCATTATCGCCTGATCGGCCTTGCAGGGCGCGACGCATCTTACGCGCCGCCCTCTTTGGCCGCCTGCTCATCCTGTGTTTTGCTTTCTGACTCGTTCAATTCCGAGCCCAGCGCCTCATCGGCGTCGGGCACATGCTCAATCACTTCTTCCAGCGTGGTGATTGGCTCTGTGTCTGCCGCGACGGCCGCAACGCCCTCCGCCTCCTCCAGCACTTCGGCGGAGTTTTCGGCCTCGGCTTCCACGTTGGCCACAATGGCGGGCGCGTTCTCCACCTCAGCCTCGCCGGGCAGCGGCTCGGCCGGTTCCTCCGGCACATAGCCTTCCTCGCCCTCTTCGAAGTGCCCGAAGTAGTGCCGCACGGCCACGCCGATGCGCTCCAGCGTCTTCTCGCCGATGCCGGGAATCTCTTCCAGCTGCTCCGGCGTCATGTCGGCCAGCGATTCCACGGTCGTGATGCCCGCGGCCACCAGCTTCTGGATGATGCCCTCGCCCAGCTCCGTCACCTGCTCGATGGGCGTCGAGGGACCGCCGGAGAGAGCCTGCATCTGCTGCTCCACCTCCTGGCGCTTTTCCTCTTCGCTCTTGATGTCGATCTTCCAGCCCAGCAGCTTGGCCGCCAGGCGCACGTTCTGGCCTTTCTTGCCGATGGCCAGTGAAAGCTGCGTGTCGTCCACAATCACTTCAAGCTGCTTGTCGGTCAGGTCAGAGATGGAGACGCGGCTCACTTTGGCCGGTTGCAGCGCCTTCTCGGCAAAGGTCGTAATCTCGTCGCTGAACTCGATGATGTCGATCTTTTCTCCGCGCAGCTCGCGGATGATCGACTGCACGCGCATGCCCTTCATGCCCACGCATGCGCCCACCGGGTCCACGTCCTTGTCGCGGCTCTGCACGGCAATCTTGGTGCGCTCGCCGGCCTCGCGGGCAATGGCGCGGATGACCACGGTGTTGTCGTAAATCTCAGGCACTTCAGACTGGAACAGGTTCGACACCAGCTCCGGGGCGGCGCGGGAGACGATCACCTGCGGTCCCTTGGCTGCCCGGTCCACCTTCAAAAGCACCACGCGCACACGCTCGCCGATCGAGAACTGCTCCAGCCGTGACTGTTCGCGCTTGGGGCAGCGGGCTTCCGCCTTGCCCAGGTCAAAGATGACGTCCTGGCCCTCGATGCGCTTGACCGTCGCGTTGAGCACTTCCTTTTCGCGATGCGCGTACTCGTTGAAGACCGTATCGCGCTCCGCTTCGCGGACTTTCTGGAAGATCACCTGCTTGGCCAGCTGCGCGGCAATGCGGCCCAGCGGGCTCGTGTCGCGATAGAGACGGATTTCGCTGCCCACCTCGGCGCCGGGGGCCAGTTCGTTGGCCTCGGCCAGCGTGATCTGGTTCACGGGATCTTCGATCTGTTCCTCGTCGGCCACCACGGTCTTGTAAACATAGGCCGTGATCTCGCCGGTCTCCTTGTTCAGCTCCCCGCGCATGTTTTCCTGCGTCTTGTAGTACTTGCGCGTGGCCAGGGCAATAGCCTCTTCCACGGCTCCAACCACGAGCTCGGGCTCGATGCCCTTCTCGCGGCTGAGGAGTTCGATGCTTTGGTACAAAGCGCTGGCCATACTGTGCTTGCTCTCTCGGGTTGTTCTGGCGGCGTCCGTTCGGGATATCGCCGTTCAGTTGAATCGTTGCTTTAGGAGCGGGCCTCAGCCCGCGCCTGGCCGGGTGCCCAGGTCTCGCTTCTGAGACTTGGGAAACCCTTAAATCTCTGGAATCAGCTGCGCCTTTTCGATATTGGCGAGCGCAATCTCCACTGTGTTCACGCCGGTCTTCCGGCTCTTGCTGTTCTGCTTTACGGCAGCGAGATCGAGGGTAATCGTCTCGCCAGCTCCGGCCGCCAGCCGGCCCTGCCAGTGGCGGTTGTTGCGGATCGGCTCGAAGGTCTGCACCTTCACCAGGCTTCCCGCAAATCGTTGAAAATCCTCAGGCTTCGTCAGCTTGCGATCCAGGCCGGGCGAACTGGCCTCCAGCGTGTACTCCCCGCCGGGAACAAGGTCCTCCACGTCCAGCAGCACCCCAAAATCGCGGCTGAAGGCTGCGCAATCCTCGTGGGTAATGCCGGAAAGCTGCTCCACGCTCAACCTGCCCTCGGCAAGCCGCTCGGGAAGGCCCTCGGCACCCGCGCCAATCTCGGCCTTCAGCCGCGCGCGCCCCTCGGCGTTCTTCTCCAGATAGACGCGGAGTACGCGCTCCTTAGCCGGTCCGGTGAGCTCCAGGTCCACCAAGTCCAACCCATGCGAGGCCGCCACTCTTGCCGCCGCCGACCGGATTTCGTCCAGCTTTGCCGCCATCGTTCCCACGCCGCCCCATCGGCGGCCTTGCCCAGAGGTTTAGCCTGAAAAACCAGCCCCAAATAAAAAGTGGGCTGTAAGCCCACTCATCTCTCCGCCAGCCGGCATACCCACGGCAACTCAGGCGGACAAATTCGTCTGCCTCTTTAGCATACGGCGAATTGCCGGGAAATTCAATGCCGATGCTAGACTCAGCGTTATCTATGGCTGTTTCTCACTCACCTTCTGTTTCTCCCTCTGACGCTCGAACCGCATTGCTCAAGCGGGCGGCCCGCGATGCAATGGATTACCTCGAAGCCGAAGATACCCGGCCGGTTGCGCCCAGCCCGCAGGCCGTTGCAGCGCTCAAAGCGTTGCGCGGGCCACTGCCGCCGGGGCCCACCAGCCCCGAGGCGGTCCTGCATCTGCTCCGTGAGTACGGCTCTCCGGCAACGGTGGCCAAGAACAGCGGTCGCTTTTTCGGCTTTGTGAACGGAGGCTGCCTGCCCGCGGCGCTGGCCGCCTCCTGGCTGGTGAGCGCCTGGGATCAAAATGCCGCCCAGCAGGTGCAGTCCCCCGTGGCCATTGCGCTGGAAAATATTGCATTGGAATGGGTTATTGAGCTTCTTGGGCTGCCGGAGGGTACGGGCGGGGCAGTAGTGACCGGGGCTACCCTGGCCAACTTCTCCGCCCTGGCCGCAGCACGCCACGCTCTGTGCGAGCGCTCCGGGTGGGACGTGGAGAGCGATGGCTTGTCCGGCGCCCCACCCATTACGGTTGTAGTGGGCGAGGAAGCGCACCCCTCCGTGGCCAAGGCACTGGGTCTGCTGGGCCTGGGCCGCAACCGCGTGGTGCGCGTACCGGCGGACAACCAGGGCCGCATGAGAGCCGACGCCCTGCCGCATCTGGACGACCGGACGGTCCTGTGCCTACAGGCGGGCAACGTGAATACCGGCGCCTTCGATCCGGCGCAAGCCATCTGTCCGGCGGCTCGCGCTGCCGGCGCATGGATCCACGTGGACGGAGCCTTCGGCCTATGGGCTGCGGCATCGCCCAGGTACCGCCATCTGACAAAGGGCTTCGAGCAGGCCGACTCCTGGGCGACCGACGGGCACAAGTGGCCGAATATCGGCTACGACTGTGGCATTGCGCTGGTGCGCGACCCGCAGGCTCTGCGCGCAGCCATGTCGATTCAGGCGCCTTATCTCGTCAAGGGCGAGCAGCGCGAACCCTCCGATTACAGCCCCGAACTTTCGCGTCGCGCGCGCGGAGTGGAATTGTGGGCAGGCCTGCGCTCGCTGGGCCGCTCCGGCATGGCCGCGATTGTGGAGCGCACATCAAGCTACGCGCGCCGTTTTGCCGCCGGGCTGCGCGCCGCGGGCTACGAGGTGCTCAACGATGTGGTCATCAACCAGGTGCTCGTCTCGTTCGGCTCGCCGGAAAAGACGTTGCGGACCATTGCCCGCCTGCAAGCCGACGGTACGTGCTGGTGCGGCTCCACGGTCTGGCAGGGCCACACCGCGATGCGCATCAGCGTCTCGTCGTGGGCCACCTCGGAGGACGATGTGGACCGCAGCCTGGCTGCGATGCTGAGGGCGGCGACCGAGTAACATCGCGCGCAACCGCAAAGTCGGCTTTTGCGCATAGGAGCACGAGGCGCGACAATAGCGGAATGAAATCGCTCCGCGCTGTTGTGCTTGTACTCCTGGCCGCGCTGGCCGCCCTTCCTGCCTCGCATGCCCTTGAAAAACAGCCCGCCAGCGCGTACCACGCGCGTCGCGTCGCGCTGGCCGCCACGCTCAAGGGCGGCGTGGCCGTTCTGTTTGCCGCCCCTGAGCCGCTGCTGGACTTCATGGCCTACCGCCAGGACTCGGACTTCTACTACCTGACGGGCTGGAACGAGCCCGGCGCGGCGTTGATGGTCGTTGGCGCCTCCAGCGAGCCCGATGCGAAGCGAAGTTACAGGGAAATCCTGTTTCTGCCCACGCGCGATCTGCACATGGAAAACTACACCGGCATCAAGATGGACGCGGCCACGCCCGGCGTGGCGCAGGCCACGGGCGTGGATGCCGTGGAGCCGATGACCGCTCTGCCCGCCGAACTGAACAAGCTGGTCGCCGCCGATCGCAAGCTGGTCTGGAACCTTTGGACACAGCCGGAGGCGCAGCAAGCCAGAGCGCTCGTGAGATTTAACGCGGTCACTCTCGGCATGGACTCCGCGCCGCCCGCCCGCGACGTGACCAGCCTGACCATGCCGCTGCGCGAGGAAAAGGATGCCGGCGAAATCGACCTGATTAGAAAGGCCAGCGAAGCCTCCATTTCCGCGCAAAGAGTGATGATGAAGGCTGTCAAGCCGGGCACGACCGAGCGCGCCGTTGCCGGCAGAATGACGGAGGTGTGGCTGGAGCAGGGCTGCGAGCGGCCATCGTATGCGCCCATCGTCGGCACGGGCGTCAACTCGACCACGCTGCACTACTCCGCCAACGCAAGCACCATCGAAAATGGCGACATTGTGGTGGTCGATGCGGCCTGCGAGTACTCGATGTACGCCGCCGACATCACGCGCACCGTGCCCGCCAATGGCCACTTTACCGCCCGCCAGCGGGAGATTTACAACATCGTGCTCGGTGCGCAGCAGGCGGCCATTCAGGCATTCGTCGCGGGCAAGTCCACCATCGACGACCGCGACCGCAGGGATCCCAACTCGCTGGACAACGCGGCCTACAATTACATCAATACCCACGGCAAGGACCTGCACGGCCAGCCGCT
>JAGWRX010000018.1 GCA_028876395.1 Acidobacteriota bacterium | reverse complement strand
GTCCTGGGCCATGTAGCCGGGGCCGCCGGAGAAGTGCAGCACGCCCTCGCCCCGCGTGTAGACCGGGAACCAGTAATGGCCGTCCACCTGCTGCCGCCAGGTCATGAAGGGCGGATGCAGGTCTTCCTGGCCCTTCTTTGTGTCGTCGGGAACCATCCGGCCGTCCGTCACCACGATCTGCAAGTCCGTGGCGTCCACCCAGATGCGCCCGTCCAGGTAGCGCTTGCCCTTTTCGATCACCTTGGGGCTCACATCGAAGACGTAGCAATCCACCTCGTCCACCTTCTGCCGGCCCACGTACTTGATGTCGTACTCGGGAAGCTTGTCCGTGGTCAGGACAAAGGGGTACCCGTGCTGGATGTCCTGCAGGTCGGAGGGCGACATCATCACCCGCTGCAGCGTGCTCTGCGGGGCGTACACCACCTTCTCCGTCCGCTTGCCCTGGGAGTCAAAAATGACGTCGTCCACCTCGTACCACTCGCCGTCCACCTTGTTGTCGTCATCCACCGTCTGCACCCGGGCCACACGGCGGTAGGTGTAGTGGTTCAGAGCATCCCGGAACTCGCTCTCCTTGGCGGCAAATTTGCGGATAATTTCGTCGGCAGGCGTGGCTGGCTGCGAGATGTCCATAGAGCCGAAGCCCGAGTCCAGAGCCATGGGCGTAAAGCTGTCTTTTTGCGCGGCGGCGCTCAGGGAGAAGACCCCGGCTGCCAGAACCGCCATCCACCATCGACCTCGCACGCTCAAAACTCCCCCCACATGACGCTGCCAGGATATTCCCGAACCGGCGGCTTGCCCGGCGCCCCGGTGGCCCCATCTCTCGCTGCCTACAACGTTAGACGCATATACAAGGGTGCGGGGTGGCTGGAAAATAATTCGTTGATACGCCTGCTGCCAGAAGTGTGCCCCGGGGTGGTTCCGCAAGGTCCGGGGTATAAGGGGGCTGGCAGAGACAAAAGTAACCGATCTCCGCGTCGATTCATCGCGCAGAACACGGGACGGGACTTTATATTGAAAGTCCCGGAGTATTGATAACCCTGATCGCGATCGAAAGGTCGATCGCTCGTGCCTTCTCTAGATGGTCTAAGGAGATTTCCGGCCTGGATGCCTGACAGCTACCAACTTCCCGCGATAGTCCTGACCGCGCTTCTGCTGCCGGCGTTCGCGCAGCTCTATCTGCGGTCGCGCGACTCCCGGACACTGCTGTGGCTGCTTGGATTTTTCTTTGCCTTCCTGCGCATGCTGCAGGCCTACAAGCTGGGACTGTGGGATTTTTCGGACGCGACCGTTCATCCCTGGCTCACGGCTGCCGGACTCACCTGCGCCCAGATCAGCTCCGCGCTGTTTCTTGCCTCTCTTTCGCCGCTTTCCTTCCGCATCGGCCGTTTCCGTGTCCTCTACGTCATCCCGTTCACCATCCCGATAGCCGTCTATATCCTGCTGCTCTATGGCGTCTACAACGGCACCATGCCGCTGGGCATTCCGTTCCTCACTTTCCCCTTCCTGGGCTCTCTTTCCCTGCTGGTCGGCTGCTTCTGGGCCCTGGCCAAGGGGAGCATGCCCACCTGGCTGGGGCTGAGCATCTGCATCGTCATGGGCGGCGCCGGCCTGTGGGTCTGCGTCTCCGTAGGGGGGCCCTGGCCGCTCGTCTTTGTGGAGAGCGCCCTCCACCTGACAACCGCCCTGCTGATCTTTTATGCCTTCCGGCGCATCTCCGCCGGCTCGGTGCTCGCCGGCGTGGGCTTTGTCACATGGTCCCTCGGCTTCGTGCAGATCATTCAGTTCGCCGCCAATCATCCGGCCCTCCATCTGAGCCTGATCCGTACCGTGACGGTGGGCAGAGTGGCGGCGGCCATGGGCATGCTTCTCCTGGTGCTGGAAGATCAGCTCGTCCTCAAGCAGGCCGCGCAGAAGCGCGAGCGCCGCGCGCGCAAGGAGCTGGAGGCCTACACCCGGCTCACGCTCTCCCGCCGCCGGGTGGAGGACTTTGACCGCCAGAGCACGCAGATATGCCAGACCGTGGTCGAAAACAGCCGCTTTTCCCAGGCAGCTCTCATCCTGCTGCACAGCTCAGGACACTACCGCCTGACTGGCGCCGCGGGTTTTGATGAGTCCAGCCTGAATGCCATGGAATCGCTGGCCTCGCGCCTTCCCGTTGCGGGCTTTCTTACACCCGGCTCCGCTCCGCCCGCGGTGGAGCACAGCCAGTCCTTCAACCTGAGCCTCCAGCCCTGGCTCCTGCCCGGCGACGACCTCGAGCGCCTGCATCTGACTGAGGTTCTGGCGGCCCCGCTCCATGGCCGCTCCACCACCGACGGCGCACTCTTCCTGACCGGCCTGCGCGACCCTGAAGAGCCGCTCCGCGCCGACGACCTGCTCGCCGTCGAGGTGCTCGCCGCGCGCATTCAGGCCGCACGAAGCCAGACCACGATGCTGGAAAAGCTGGTCGACGCCGAGAAGTTCGTCGGGCTCGGCCAGTTGGCCAGCAACGTCACCCGCCAGTTGAACAATCCGCTGACCGTCATCCTCGGCTATGCCTCCCTGCTCGAAGCTGCCGAAAGCATTCACCCCCAGGAACGTAAAGCGGTTGAGGCCATCCTCACGGAGGCCCGCACCATGCGTTCGACCCTGGAAAGCCTCTCCCGCATGTCGCGTACTGAGAGCGAACAGTTCACAGCCCTCTCTGTCACCGAGCTGCTCAATGACATCGAGCAGCTGCACCGCGCAGAGTTCCTGCATCGCTCCATCGACTTCAAGCTCCGCATTGCCCCCGCGCTGCCCAGGGCCGTTGGCAACGCCCAGCAGGTGCGCCAGGCCGTACTCTATTGCCTGCAGTTTGCCATCGAGGCAGTCGAGAACCTCGACCCCGCCGCGGAGAAGTCGGTCCGCGTGGATGCCACCGCCGACAGCGACGCCGTGAAGATTACCATTGCCCACACCGGCCCCGGCTTCCTCCATCCCACCCGCGCCTTCGACCCCTTTGTCCCCGTGCAGGCCGCCGGAGAAACAGCAGGCCTCGGCCTCAGCCTCTGCGCCACTATCCTGCGCGAAAACAACGGCCGCATCTCCGCCACCAACTTCGCTCCGCGCGGAGCCGCCATCATCCTCGAACTCCAGGCCGCATAAGCCGATTCCCTCGGCGTCCCTACAGGCCGGTCTTCGCCGGGTGATACGCGGTGTACACTTCTTCTTCGCGCGCAGGCCGTCACTTCCCGTGCGCGGGCAGGAAAATCATGCGCAAATCTCTCCTCTTCTTCTCTCTCGTCTTCACCTGCATTCCGTTCGCAGCCGCCCAAACTACCCAGCCCAAACGCCCCATGACCTTCGAGGACATGATGGCCATGAAGCGCCTCGGCTCGACAGCCGTCTCGCCCGACGGCCAGTGGCTGGCCTATGGCGTCACCACCGTCAATCTCGACCAGAACAAGAGCACAACGGAGTTGTGGCTGCAGAAGATCAGCGGCGGCGAGCCGCAAAAGCTCACCGTCGCCCAGCCCGGCGACAGCGGCCTCCAGTTCGCGCCCGACGGGCACTCCGTGCTCTTCCTTTCTGGTCGAGAGAACGGGCAACAGGTCTGGCTCGCCGACTTCGACCCCGCAACCGGCGCAACCAGCAACGCCAGCAAGCTCACCAGCATCGCTACTGAGGCTGACAACGCCCTCTGGTCGCCCGACGGCCATTCCATCGTCTTCACCTCGTTCGTCTATCCTGACTGCCCCGCCATCACCGATGCCGACTTCAGCACCGGCAACGCCTGCAACGCGGAAAGAGACAAGGCCGCAGCCGCCAGCCCCGTCAAGACGCAGATCTTCACCCACCTGCTCTACCGCCACTGGAACCACTACACCGGCCCCAAGAGGTCCCACCTCTTCCTGCTTTCGGTTCAGAGCGGTGGAATACGCGACCTCACCCCCGGCGAGCCGCACGACGTGCCGCCCTTCTCGCTCGACGGCGGCGGCTGCGGCTGTGCCTTTGCGCCGGACTCCAAGGAGCTGGCCTTCACTGAGAAGGCCGTTCCCGAACCGGCCATCAGCACCAACGCCGACATCTTCACCCTCGACCTGACCAATCCCGCAGCCAAACCCGTCAAGGTCAGCACTTCCCTCGGCGGCGACTTCTCGCCCGCCTACTCGCCCGACGGCAAATACCTCGCCTGGCGCTCGCAGGTGCGCCCCGGCTACGAAAGCGACAAGTTCCGCCTCGTCCTCTACGACCGCGCCGCCAAGACGATCAAGAACCTCCTGCCCAACTTCGACCGCTGGGTTGACGAGTTCGCCTGGAGCCCCGATTCCAAGAAGATTCTTTTTGTCGCAGGCTACGAAGGATCTGAACCTATCTTCGCGGTCGACCAAACAGGTATCGCGAAAAATGGAATGGGGCTAGAACGCTTTGTAACACCGGGGGAAGGGTTTGGAGGATATTCAAACCTTTTCGCCGTCGCGAACAAGGTCTTCGCTACGAGAATGTCCGTAAACAGCCCGAGCGAAGTTGTTCAGATTGTAAGCTATGTTGAGCCACCTCTGAACCACGGCGAAATGAGAGTTGGTGTCGATTATGTCGGCGGAAAGAGCGACCTCGACAGACTGATTGCCCTTGGAGAACCGAAAGAGAAGTCGTGGATTCCAATCACCCATCTCAACGACGCCCTCCTCGCCCAGCTCGACCTCGCCCCCATGGAGCCCTTCTGGTTCACCGCAGCCGACGGCACCAAACTTCAGGGCTTCGTCATTCCGCCTCCCGGCTACGACCCGGCCAAAAAATACCCCGTCAAGTTCCTCATCCACGGCGGCCCGCAGGGCGCATGGGGCGACTCCTGGTCCTATCGCTGGAACGCCGAGCTCTTCGCCGCCAACGGCTACGTCGTCGTCATGATCAACCCCCGCGGCAGCACCGGCTACGGACAGGCCATTGTCGATGGCGTCAACGGCGACTGGGGCGGCAAGCCCTTCACTGACCTCATGACCGGCCTCGACTACGCCGAGCAGCACTACCCGTTCATTGACAAGTCCCGCGAGTGCGCCCTCGGCGCAAGCTACGGCGGCTACATGGCCAACTGGATCCTCGGTCACACCCACCGCTTCCGGTGCATCGTTTCGCACGACGGCATGTACAACCCCGAGTCCGCCTTCGGCTCCACGGAGGAGCTCTGGTTCAACGAGTGGGAGTTCCGCGGCAAGCCATGGGACTATTACGGCCGCCCCGACTCGGAGAACCCGTTCCGCAAGTGGTCGCCCGCGCTTGCCGCCAAAAACTTCAAGACGCCCACACTCGTCGTCCACAATCAGCTCGACTACCGCCTCGACGTCAGCGAGGGCTTCCAGCTCTTCACCACCCTGCAACTGCTCGGCGTCCCCAGCAAGATGCTCTACTTCCCCGACGAAGGCCATTTTGTGCTCAAGCCGCAGAACTCCCGCCTCTGGTGGAAGACGGTCAACGACTGGGTCGACCAGTGGACCGCCGTGCCGAAGGACGCGGCTCGTAGCAAGGCAGATTAGCCCGGATACCGCGGGGGACGTTCCATCGCGGTCGTCATCTCCGGAGACGTCATTCTAAGCGGAGCACGCGCATCGGGGTCCCCAAGGACAGGTCCACGTCCTTGGGGTGAGTTGGGGCCCCGGCGGGCAGGTCAGTATCCATTGGGGTAAGCGGAGCGAAGAATCTGTTTTTTCCTGCGGGGTATCGCACAGGCTTGAGTCAATGGGACGGGTGAAGGGTACGGGCTTTAGCCCGTACATTCCATAATCATCCCAAAATCAAGGGGCTTTAGCCCCTGAGGGAATGGCGGCAACCAGGTAAAAAAACTTCGCCCCGGTTTGCAGAGAATTACCCTCGTTTGTCGCACACTTGAATTGTGGTGAACTGCATCGAGGAGCGAATCCGGGCAGGGGACCCCCACCCCCCTACCCCCCCTTTTTATTTGCAGTTTTCCACAGAAGGCTTGCAGATAATTTCGCAATTGGGCGTACACAGCGCAATCTCAACCCGGCGCCCGCGTCTCGCATTGGAGGCCTGAAGAAGCACACGCACGAATGCGGTCACCCAGAAGTCAACGGCCTTCAGCTGAAACTCGATAAGCTGAAAGCTGAAAGCTAGGAGCTGGAAGCTGTCCTTTCAACGCAAACCCGGCAAGCCCCGCGCCTTCCTCAATGAAGCGGGCCTCCACGACTACGCCGTCAAGGCCCTTGGCCGCCGCATGCGCACCGAGGTCGAGCTGCGCCGCCTCATGCAGACCCGCGTCGAGCCCGGCGAGCGCGGCCAGGCCGTCATCGCCGCCGTGGTGGCGCGGCTCAAAGAGTACGGCTATCTCAACGATCAGTCCTTCGCCGAAACCTACACCCGCCTCCGCCACGAGAACGAGAAACTGGGCCAGCGCCGCGTCCGCCAGAATCTGCAACAGAAGGGAATCGCCTCCGCGCTGATTACTGAAACGCTCGAGGCCCGCTACGCCGGCACCGACGAAGAAGCCCTCGCCCGCCAATACCTCGACCGAAAACGCATTCCAAAACCCGAAAGCCCGAAGGAGACCGCCCGCGTCCTGCGCCGCCTGGTCTCGGCGGGCTTCTCCACCGGCGTCATCTACAAGATCCTCCGCCAGTGGGACGTGCCCGACGACACCCTCGCCGCCCTCGACAATCTGAGCGACGAGCCCCGCGAAGAATAAAAGTTGCAGCTGGTGGCCTGTTCGTTCCGCCGGGAGGGAATTGGTCACAGGTAAAGGGTAAGGGCTTCAGTGAGGGGTGCGAGCCTCAGTGAAGGGTACGGGCTTCAGCCCGTACATTCCATAATCACCCCAAAATCAAGGGGCTTCAGCCCCTGAGGGAACAGCAGGCTCCAAGGCAGGTCTTCGTCTCCGGGTAGTTCCAATTACACTATCTGTGTCATGCAATCCCGCACAGGAAACGAAATACGCGAAGCATTTCTGCGCTTTTTTGAGTCGAAGGGCCACCGCCGCGTGAGCTCTTCCTCGCTGGTGCCCGCCAACGACCCCACGCTGCTCTTCACCAACGCCGGAATGAACCAGTTCAAGGACCTCTTCCTTGGCGCGGAGAAGCGTGAGTACACGCGGGCGACAACCTCGCAGAAGTGCGTCCGCGCCGGCGGCAAGCACAACGACCTTGAAAACGTGGGCTTTACCCGCCGCCACCACACCTTCTTTGAGATGCTCGGGAACTTCAGCTTCGGCGACTACTTCAAGCGCGAAGCCATCCAGTACGCCTGGGAGCTGGTCACCAGCCCGGAGTGGTTCGGCATCCCCAAAGACCGCCTCTACGTCACCATCTTCGAGGG
>JAGWRX010000244.1 GCA_028876395.1 Acidobacteriota bacterium | reverse complement strand
GCGCCACCTTCACGTTCGGCAACTGGTTCTGGATGAAATTCGAGATGTCATCGAGTTGCTGTCCGAGGCTTGCACGCGCCGAGCTGTCAATAAGAACCACCAGTTCCACCCGGTCTTCGGGCTTGTTCAGCCGCACCCAGTTGGTGATGGCGGTGTCTTTCCCGTTGACCTTGAGCCGCAGATCCTGCATGGTGATGCGGGGCGGCGCCTCCGACTTCTTTTTTGGCAGGACGGTCACGATTGCGTGTCCGTGTCCGTTGGCATCCGCCGCATTGGCGAAAGCAGGCGCAAGCAGCGCCATCACTCCCACGGCCATTCCGATGGCCATACCCAACCTTCTCATACGCATTGCTCCCTTTTAGTGTCGTGCATGCCTCCGGCGGCCGCGCCGTTGAGGCCTTGCACAACCCCTTACTACTCATAAACACTCAACTGAAGGGTTTGATGCGCTCCGGGGGCAAAGCGTCTGTATTCAACATTTGTAACTTTGGCGCGGGGAGTCCCGGCTGTTCCTGTGCATAAGCAGAGATCGCCGCCAAGCCTCCGCGCGCGGGCCCCGGATTGTGGCGATTGGGAAGGCGCCCGGCGCGGTTGCATTTCGATTGCCATTTCAGTATGATTCACAGATGTGCCCGGAGTGCGCTTCGGGCCGTCACATACACCACGGCTTTTGGACCCGTTCGAGGCCGGCCCATGCGAGGCGACTTAACGTTGCCCCCAAGGCCAGCAGCCGGGTTCCCTGCAAAGCGGGGCTGGCAAGGGCGGTGGGAGACGAGGGGACAATGGCAAGAAAAGCCAGCAAGAATATTGTGAAGGCGCGCGCGGCGATCACCAGGCCTGCGTATCCGCTGCCTGAGGCCGTGGACCTGCTCAAGCAGGTCAAGTACGCCAAGTTTGACGAGACCGTCGACCTGACCATGCGCCTGGGTGTGGACACCCGCCACGCCGACCAGATGGTGCGCGGCACGGTGGTGCTGCCGCACGGACTGGGCAAGACCAAGACCGTGGCCGTGATCGCCACCGGCGACCGCCAGAAGGAAGCGCAGGAGGCCGGTGCCGACTTTGTGGGCGGCGAAGAGATGGTCGAGAAGATCCAGAAGGAAAACTGGACCGCCTTTGACGCGCTGATCGCCACGCCGGACATGATGAAGGTGGTGGGCCGCCTGGGCAAGGTGCTCGGCCCCAAGGGCCTGATGCCCAACCCCAAGACCGGCACGGTGACTCTGGACGTAGCTTCGGCCGTGAAAGAAATCAAGGCCGGCAAGGTGGAGTTCCGCGCCGACAAGACCAGCCTGGTGCACGTGCCGGTGGGCAAGTTGAGCTTTCCGCCTGAGAAGCTGGTGGAGAACGCCACGACCGTGATTTCCTCGATTGTGCGCGCCAAGCCTTCGGCAGCCAAGGGCAAGTACATCAAGAGCGTCACGCTGAGCTCGACGATGGGCCCCGGCGTTCCGCTGGATTCGGCAGTCGCAGACGCGGCCGGCAAGCACTAATCGGGTATCGGGGAAAGGGCCGGCTGCTGAGACTGGCTGAAGGTCCTCACGGCTCAGGCTGAGATGCAAGACATCGAGATTTAAACAGAGAGCGCCGAAAGAGGCGCGACCCGCTGAGGGGAGCAGGAAGATGGCGATTTCAAGAGCGAAGAAGGCGGAGAAGGTCCAGCTGCTGGCCAGGGAACTGGAGACTTCGACAACGGCAATCATCGGCACCTTTGCCAAGCTGACCGTGGCGCAGGATTTTGCGCTGCGCAAGGTGGTGCGCGAGTCGGGCGGCAAGTATCGCGTGGTCAAGAACAAGCTGGCGGCCATTTCGGGCGAGGGCACGCAGGTTGAAGAGGCGCTGAAGGGCCTGAAGGGCGTGAGCGCCGTGGCGTTCACCTCCGGCGACCCGGTGGCGCTGGCCAAGGGTTTTGCCAAGTGGGTTGGCGAGAACGCGGAGTTCCAGTTCAAGCTGGGCATCGTGGACGGCAAGCTGCTGAGCGTGGAAGAGGTCAAGGCGCTGGCCACCATGCCGGGCAAGGAGGAGATCTTCTCCAAGCTGCTGTTCCTCATCAATGCTCCCGCGCAGCGGCTGGCCACGGTCATCAATGCCACGGGCCGCGATCTGGCGGTGGTTCTGGGCCAGGGCGTGGAGAAGGAAAAGTTTGCCGGAGCGGCGTAAGGCCGCTGCGGACGCGCCCCCCCGCGGGGTGCGAAGTTTTGGAAGAGAGATTTTGGTTGCAGGGCGGGCAGGATGGGCGCGGGTCTGGGCGCATCGGAAACTTCCAGTCTGGCATTGCAGCCGGGACAAAAATTGAGTAACAGGCAATTCAAACGGTTCTGATTGGAGAAGAAAAAATGGCGGATCTCGCACAGTTGGAAGAGCAGATTGTAAGCCTGAGCCTGCTGGAAGCGGCGGCTCTGGTAAAGAAGCTGGAAGAGCGGCTTGGAGTTTCGGCTGCGGCTGCGGCCCCGGTGGTTGTGGCCGGTGGCGGCGGAGCGGCTGCGGCTCCTGCGGCAGAAGAGAAGACCGAGTTTCAGGTCATCTTGAAGGATG
>JAGWRX010000004.1 GCA_028876395.1 Acidobacteriota bacterium | reverse complement strand
GGCAGCCTGCTCATCGTCGCTGGCGACGTGACGGGCAAAGGACTCAAAGCGGGGATGCTCGTGGCACTGCTGGTAGGAGCCATTCGCAGCACCGCGGACTGGAGCGCCGATCCTGTTGTCGTCTTGAAGGCCTTGAATCAACGCCTCATGGGACGCGGCGACGCGCAGGCCACCTGTCTCGCGCTGCGGATTGAGCCGGACGGCAGCGCGACGCTGGCAAACGCCGGGCACATGCCGCCTTATCTGAACGGGAAGCCAATGGCGGTCGAAGGGTCGTTGCCTCTGGGAATGATTGAGGCGCCGGAGTTTTCTCTCCTGCGCTTCAACCTGGCGCAGGGCGACCGCCTGATGCTGCTTTCCGACGGCATCGCCGAAGCCACCAACGCCAACGGGCAGCTCTTCGGCTTCGAGCGTGTGCAGGAACTCATCGCAACGGCCAGCAGCGCGGCCCATGTAGCCGCTGCCGCGCAAAGCTTCGGCCAGGAAGACGACATCAGCGTCATCGCCGTCACACGCACTGCGGCGCTGCAGCCCGCTTAGAAAGCCCTATCTCGCCCGCGGCTGTCTTGCCCGCCTTGCGCTTGCCGCGCTTCTTCTTCAGCGCCTTCTTCGCCACGGCTTTGCGCCGCCGAACCTCTTCCCGCGAGTACATTGTTCCGCGGCACTTCTTTGCGCCGCAATTGCATACGGCCTCGTCGTCGCCGCCGTCGTACAGACAGTAGTCGTAGGTAATCTCCTCGCCCGGGGCGATGTTCCGAATGGCCGTAATCCACACGCGGCCATCCACTTCCTCGGTTTCGCAGTTCGGATCGCAGCTATGGTTGATGAACATCGCCATGCAGTGCCCGTCGATGACGATTGAGCCATCGCCCAGTCCAAACAGGTAGGTAATGGGCAACTCCTCGTAACAGGCGTCGGCCTCCTCCTTGCTCAGGCGCGGCCCGTCGTATTCGGCCACGTGGGCGCCCTTGCGAATGGCGGTTGTGGTGTAGCAGCCGGCGGCGTGAATGGCGGAGGAGCGGATAATCAGTCCCATACGATTGTGCGTGTTTTCCTTCGGCGCTTGAGCGAGGTATGCTCCGCATCCTAACATTGAAGGGGAACAAAAGGGAGCAGGACAGGCAGGAATGAAACGCGTCTTTCAACTCGTGCTGGTTGTGGCAAGCTGCTGCGCAACACCGGCCCTGCTGTATCCGCAGGCGCCGGCAACCGGCGACGCGTCCGGTTCGTCGCAAAGCCAGCCGTCAGATGCGCAAAAGCCCGGCGCCCCACAGGCATCCAACCCGTTCCCTGAGGACACCAGTTCGGTTCCCGTGCTGCCCACGTCGTCCTCGCCCGCGGCGCCCGCGCCCGCATTCGATGCAGCCGAAGACGGCAGCATCCATCTGCCGCACGTGGACAGCGACCCTGTCCGCAGCCCCGACGACCCGGCCTCCGACGCCGAAGCCGGCCAGAGCGACGGCTTCAGTTCCAGCCAGCAGGGAATCGACAACCTGATCCAGCCTCCTCCCGATGAAGGCAAGCGCGACAAGAAGCGCAAGGACGGCGAGCTCGAAGAGCCTTTGCCCCACGCCGGAGCCAAGGAAGACATCAACGTGGGCACCTATTATCTGGAATCGAGCAACTGGCAGGGCGCGCTCTCGCGCTTCGAGTCAGCCCTCGTGCTGGCTCCCGACAATCCTGATGTC
The DNA here is from genome assembly GCA_028876395.1 of Acidobacteriota bacterium. Classification (GTDB taxonomy): domain Bacteria; phylum Acidobacteriota; class Terriglobia; order Terriglobales; family Acidobacteriaceae; genus Telmatobacter. Next base: position 16,629 of record JAGWRX010000004.1, on the reverse strand, counting down.
TACTGGGGACTCGGCGAGGCAGAGCGGCACCTGGGCAATTACCCGGCCGCAAAAGCCTACTATCAGAAACTCATCGAATATGACCCGGACAGCCATCACGGCAAGGAAGCCCGCAAGATTCTGAAGCAGCCCGAGATGGTGAACGCCACCGCGTCTCAGCAGCCGCACTAGCTCAGCCGAGACCCAAAGAACGCAGGTAGAGCGTCACCAGCTGCTGGCCCCACAGGGCGCTGGCCACGCCGCCGATGCACAGAAATGTCCCCAGCGGCAGTTTGATCATCGTCCAGTGCTCGGGTCCGCGACGCGCCGCGGGCAGGGCAAGCAGCGCCAGCGACGCCGCGGCGCCCATCAGCACTGCCAGCGCAAAGGCAACAAGCGCGCCCGGCAGCCCCAGCCACGCGCCCAGCAGCGCCATCAGCTTGGCGTCGCCCAGGCCCATGCCCTCATGCCCGCGAACCAGCCGGTAGGTCCAGCGAATCAACAGAATCAACCCTGCCGCAGCGCTCATCGCGATCAGAGAGCTGATGGCTTCCCTCGCGACTGAAAAGCGCATCACTTCGGGAGGCACACTCCGGAGTAAGCTCCTGTCGTAGCCTGCGCCCAGCAACGTGAACACAAAGCCAAGCGCCGTGCCCGGCAGCGTAAGCCAGTTGGGCAGCCACAGATGTTCGGCATCAAGGACAGCGAGCGCCACCAGCAGCCAGTAAAGAATGATTCGACCCAGCGCCGTCGTCACGGCTTGATAGGAAATGAGGCTCGGCAACTCCGGGTTGAATGCCGCATTCAGGAATGTCCACGCCTGCCAGCCCCACAACGCGCCCACCGCCAGTTCCACCAGCGGATAGCGCCAGCCAATCCACGCCTTGCACGCGCGGCAGCGTCCGCGGAGCGCCAGCCAGCTCGCCAGCGGAACATTCTCCCACCAGGTCAGAACATGCCCGCAGTTGCGGCAGTGCGAGCGCGGCCTCACCACGCTCTCGCCCGCAGGCCACCGGCTGAGGCACACGTTCAGAAAGCTGCCGAAAGCCAGCCCCGTCAGCGCCGCGAATATCGTTCCCACAATCCGAATCATGCGCGAGATTGAGTATACGTGCGTTCAGACGCGCACGGAGGCTGCGCCGCTCGCGCACCACCTTGCGGAATCGGCCACTTGCCTCGCGGTTTACACTGGAGCCAATGGACGGCGCACGCGACGCACTAGGTCCCCAGTCATCCAACCCCGCTCCCGCCCCGGCCGTGGCCACCGATCCGGCGCGGGCGGCGACTCTCTTTGAGCAGTCAGTGGCCATCATGGCCAGGCTGCGCGCCCCCGGCGGCTGCCCGTGGGATCGCGAGCAGACCTTCGATTCCATCCGAAAATACACGCTGGAAGAGACCTACGAAGTCTTCGACGCCATTGAGCGCCACGACTTTGCGCATCTGGCCGAGGAACTTGGCGACCTGCTCCTTCAGGTGCTCTTTTACGCCGAGATGGCCGCCAACGAGGGCCAATTCACCATCGCCGATGTGCTGGATCATCTGAACCGCAAGCTCGTCCGCCGTCATCCGCACGTCTTCGGCGAAGAGGCATCCCGCGCCGCCGGCAATCAGGCTGACGTCGATGCAGCCGTCGAAGGCTCTTCTGCCGCCGTCCTGCGCAACTGGGAAGAAATCAAACTGGCTGAGAAGCGTGCTGCCGAAAAGAAGGCGCAAGCCACCAGCGAGGGAAGCGACCACGCGCCGTCCCGCCTCGACACCGTGCATCGGGCCATGCCCGCCCTCGCTGAGGCCGCCAAGCTCGGCTCACGCGCAGCAAAATCCGGCTTTGACTGGCCCAACTGGCGCGACCTGCTGCCCAAGTTGGCCGAGGAGACCGCCGAGCTGGAAGCCGAAGCCGCCTCTTCCGACCCCGCGCGCAAACCCGCCGTTGAAGCCGAACTCGGCGACCTGCTCTTCACCGTCGTGAACCTCGGCCGTCACCTGGGCGTCGATGCCGAGATGGCTCTGCGCGGCTGCAACCTTCGCTTCCGCCAGCGCTTCCGCCAGATGGAACTGGCCTCCGCGCGCCCGCTCGAAGAACTGCCGCCGGACGAGTTGGAAGCCCTGTGGGCGCAGGCCAAGCGCAAGCTTGCCGGCGATGAAGCAGACGCTTCTGCCGCTCCGCGCTCCCGCCCGGAGGCGCAGCCATGATCGTCATCCGCAGTTGCTCGGGCTTCGATGAGTTCGAAGCCTGTGTCCAACTCCAGATTGAAACCTGGGGCTACGACCTGAGCGATGTCATTCCCCGCAAAGCATTCCGGGTTGCCGAGAAGATTGGCGGCCAGATCATCGGCGCATTTGACACCGACCTGCCCGGAGCCTCGCCGCAGGGCGGGCCGGAGTCGCTTATCGGCTTTGCCATGTCTTTGCCCGGCGTGAAAGCCGCGCAGGGCGGGCTACAGCCTTATCTTCACTCCCACATGCTGGCCGTGCGTCCGGCCTACCGCAACCGGGGCCTCGGCGCACAACTCAAGCTGGAGCAACGGCATGAGGCGCTTTCCCGCGGCATCCGCCACATGGAGTGGACCTTTGACCCGCTGGAGATTCGCAATGCCCATTTGAATATCCACAAGCTCGGCGCCATCGTGCGCCGTTACTACGTGGATTTTTATGGTGTATCCTCATCTCGACTGCAGGGGGGACTGCCCACCGACCGCCTTGTGGCGGAGTGGCATCTTGCTTCACCCAGGGTGACGGCCATTCTTGAAGGCCGTCCCAGAGCCGCATACATCATCGAGGAACGCATCCTGGTCCCAGCCTCCATCTACGAATGGAGGGCCTCTGAAGCAGGCCGGGAGCGCGCCATCACCGTACAGGTTGAGAATCGCCTCAAGTTTCAGCAGGCTTTTTCCAGGGGGTTGGCCTTACTGGGTTTTACCCGGGACGCGGAAGGAAATGGAGTCTTCGAGCTGGGTTTGCCTGCCCAGATTGAGTTGGATTGACCAGCGTCCATCTGGCCTCAGAGGCTACAAGATGAAGGAAGCACGAACTCGACGATTGCCGGTGTATCGAGGAACGTACCGATTATGAAGATTGACGGAATCATACTGCGCGAACTTCACCTGCCCCTGGTCCGCCCGTTTGAAACCAGCTTTGGCGCCACCAGCAACCGCAGAATCCTGCTTGCCGAGATTCGCTCTGAAGGCCTGACCGGCTGGGGCGAGTGCACCGCGGGCGAGCATCCGTACTTCTCATCGGAATCCACCGACACGGCATGGCAGGTGCTCCTCAACGAGCTCGGACCCATGCTGGCTGCAGAGTCGCCCGAACACGGCGGACAGTGCCCGCGCATCTTCCACAAGGTCCGCGGCCATCGCATGGCAAAGGCCGCGCTCGAAAACGCCATCTGGGACCTGGAGGCGCAGCGTGAAGGCGTCTCGCTCTCCCGGCTTCTAGGCGGCGTGCGCGACACCATTCCCTGCGGTGTTTCGCTCGGCATCCAGTCTTCCATCCCTGAACTGCTGGCCATCATTGAGAAAGAGCTGGCCGCCGGCTATCAGCGCATCAAGCTCAAATGCAAACCCGGCTGGGATGTCGAGGTCTTCGAGCGCGTCCGCCACCGCTGGCCCGGGATCACGCTCAGCTGCGACGCCAACTCCGCCTATCGCCTCCGCGACCTGGATCACCTGACCACCTTTGACGCCTTCGATCTGCTCATGATCGAGCAGCCTCTCTGGCACGACGACTTCTACTACCACTCCATGCTGCAGAAGCGCATCGACACGCCCATCTGCCTCGACGAATCCATACGCAACCGCCGCGACGCGCTGGCCGCCATTGAGATGGAGTCCTGCCGCATCATCAACATCAAGCTCGGCCGCGTCGGCGGATTCTCCGAGGCCATCGCCGTCCACAACGCGGCACAGGAGCGCGGCATCCCCGTCTGGTGCGGCGGAATGCTTGAGTCCGGCATCGGCCGCGCGCACAACATCGCCCTTTCGACGCTCGAAAACTTCTCGCTCCCCGGCGACGTCTCCGCCTCTGCCCGCTACTGGAAAGAGGACATCATCGAGCCCGAAGTCACCGTCACGTCGCAGGGCGAGATCGAAATCCCCGACACGCCCGGCCGCGGCTATGAAGTCCGCGCCGACCTCATCGAACGCCTCACCGTGCGCAAGGAAGCCATCCGTGCGTTGGAGCTGGTGGGGTAGCCGCGAAGAAACTCAGGGAATGACGGAGGGAGCGCGGGCCTTCAGGCCCACGGGCCGGGAGCCAAACGCCCCTACTTCCTCCGTCCCCAGTCAAAGTGCCGCCCGACAATTCCTTTGATAATCCAGTGGTCGGTCGAAGCCGTCGCCCCTACGCCCACTCCGAAGTTGATCTCCCACTGCGGAGACACGTTCAGGTCCACAGCAGGGAAGAACTCCTGCTGCTGGTCGTGCAGGCTCGCAATGTTGGTAATGCTGCCGTAGTCGGCGTAGTACTCGAGTCCCCCGGCAATCACCCTGGTGAAGTTGTAGCCGATCTTTGCCCCCGGCGCGAAGTCCAGCCCCAGGTTGACGTCAGGCCCGTGAAGGGTGCGCTCCAGAGCCGGGTTCACCGCGAAATACCATCGCCCCGCCTGCTTGTCCACAATCGGCCGTATCTCCCACGTCCACGTATCACGATCGAAGAAGGCCCGCTGGTATCCGACCTCAGTCGACAGGCTCACGCCCACCGGCCAGTGCCAGCTGTCAGGTACGCGCACCCTGGGCCGGATGTGATCGCCCACCCACTGGATGCCTGTGCCGCTCTGCTCGCTGGTGAAGATGTAGAAGCCCACCTCGGACCAGTCGTTGACGCCCTGGGTAATCTCGATGGTCTCGTGCTCCGCGCGATAGGTGGGCTCCACGCCGTCGATAAAGCGCCGCTGGCCGTCGGCGGTAAAGTTTGAGTGCAGCTCGACCATGGTGCTCCGCGGGGCCACCGTGTCCGCGCCATACACCTGAATCTCGTAGTTGCCCTGGGCATGAGCCGCGCCAAGGAGCACACCCATGGCAAGAAAGACAGAGGGTAGGTACTTCAAGCAGGCTCCTCGGATATGCAAGGGTCTCGGGGAAAATCCGACTGGCTTAAATTGTATTGGATGCTGCTTCTTCCGGAATGGAAGCGGGCGCCTGCACAGAATCGTCGTTGTCAGGGCTGCTCCTCATCCCTTCCTCCCCGGTGATATACTCACAAAGGTCAGGCGCGCTCCGCGCCGGCATTTTCACCATACTGAGGTTCTCATGTCCGGCCACTCGAAATGGGCCACAATCAAGCACAAGAAGGGCGCGCTCGATGCCAAGCGCGGCAAGATATTCACCCGCCTCATCAAGGAAATCACCATTGCCGCCAAGGCTGGCGGTGGCGACCCTGACGGCAACCCCCGGTTGCGCACCGCCATCCTGGCCGCCAAGGCCGAAAACATGCCCGCGGAAAACATCAAGCGTGCCATCCAGCGCGGCACCGGCGAGTTGGAAGGCGTCAACTACGAGGAGATTACCTTCGAGGGCTACGGCCCCGGCGGCGTCGCCATTATTGTTGAGGTTCTTACCGACAACCGCAATCGCACGGTCAGCGAGATCCGCCATGCCTTCTCGAAGAACGGCGGCAATCTCGGTGAATCCGGCTCCGTCCGCTTCATGTTCTCCAAGAAGGGCGTCATCGCGGTGGAGAAGTCCGCGGCCACTGAAGAGCAGCTGATGGATATCGTGCTTGAGTACGGCGGCGAGGATCTGAACGACGAAGGCGACACCTGGGAGATCCTCACCGACCCTGCTGCCTATGAGGCGGTTCTCGCGGCGGTCAAGGCCGCGGGCATTCCCACCGTCATGAGCGAGGTCACCATGATCGCCTCCACCTACACAAAGCTCGAGGGCCCGGCTGCCAATCAGATGATTCGCCTGCTCGAGGCGCTCGAAGACTTCGACGACACCCAGAACGTCTACTCGAACTTCGATATGGATGCCGAGCAGATGGAACAGGTCGCCGGCTGATCCAGAATCGAACGGGCATTCAAAAGGCCGCCCGGTTGTGGCGGCCTTTTTATGGAATACTGCAAAACCTGACCCGAAGAAGGGAAGCAATTTGAGCCGCATTGCATCGTTCTGTTTGTTCATTTTCACGGCAACCGCACTGGCTGCTGCCCAAACGCCCGCAAGCGCGCCGAAGAGCGGCAATGAAGCTGCGGCAAATCCCGTGGCGCAGGTGCGCGATGCCCGAAGCTGGGAATACGGCCCTTTTGTCAACTGGGGATCGGGCCTGGGAAACCGCGACAACTTCAAGTTTTTCTCAACCGGCTTTGAGTTGGGCAAGGTGCTCACCCCGGTGCTGCACGTCGGAATTCTCTCGGGCCAGTTTGAGTATGCAGGCAATATCATGCCCTTGTGGCAGGCTTATACGCCGCCCCCGCACCAGCAGATCTTCACCTACCTCGGACAGCCGTTCGTGGCCCCGGTCGGCGGTGGCACCTACACCGGCGTCAGCGTTACGCCGGTCATTTTTCGCTGGAATTTTCTCACCCGTTCGCGGCGCCTGCAGCCCTGGTTTCAGGCAGCGGGCGGGCTCATCTACACCACGCACAAGTTTCCCCCGGACGAGCTCGTGCCCCATGGCACTCCCGGCGGGACCTCGGTCTTCAACTTCTCGCCCCAGGGCGGCGGCGGCTTCCACTACTTCATCCGCCCCGGGCGGTCGATTGACCTGGGCGTGAATGGCGAGCACATCTCCTCGGCTTCCCTGGGAGATCGCAACCCCGGCGTAAACGCCAGTATCCAGATACAGGTTGGCTACACCTTCTGGAAGTAGCCGGGCTTGGAGCAGGAATGAGCGGTCCGTTAGTCGAATGTGTCCCCAATTTCTCTGAGGGCCGGGATGCCCAGCAGGTTCAGGCCATTGTGTCTGCGATGCGAGTGGACGGGGCGCACCTGCTCGACTGGTCGATGGACGCCGATCACAACCGCTCCGTTGTCACGATTGCCGGGGAACCGGCGGCGGTGATCGAGTCGGCCGTCAGGGGAGTCGGCAAGGCGGTCGAGCTGATTGACCTCACTACCCAGGAGGGCGTGCATCCGCGCATCGGTGCGGCGGACGTCATCCCCTTTGTGCCCATCTCCGGCATCAAGCTGGAGCAATGCGTCCTGCTGGCACGCCAGGCAGGGCACGAAATCTGGCAGCGCTTCGGCGTGCCGGTGTATTTCTATGAGGCTGCCGCCGCCCGGCCTGACCGCGCCAACCTCGAGGACGTGCGCCGCGGCCAGTTCGAGGGGCTCAGGGAGGCGGTTCGCAAGGACGCGGCCCAGCGGCCCGATCTTGGCGGCCCCGGCCTGCACCCCACCGCCGGCGCTTGTGCCGTGGGCGCGCGCAAGTTCCTTGTTGCCTATAACATCTACTTCGACTCCACCGATGTGGCCATGGTCCGCGCCATCGCACGCGAAATTCGCGCCGCTTCCGGCGGGCTGAAGGGCGTGAAGGCCATCGGCGTTCTGGCGCACGGGCGCGCCCAGCTTGCCATGAACATCACCGACTTCCAGAAGACGCCAATCTCGCTGGTGTACGACACAGTCTCCCGCATTGCGCTCCGCCATAAGGCCGCCCCCGCCGAGGGAGAAGTGATTGGCCTGATTCCTGAGGCTGCCTGTGAGCGGGACAGCGAGTGGATGCGTCAATTAAGCGGGTTCGACGATGAGACCAAGGTTCTGGAACGGCGTCTGGCCGCTCCACTTTCCTGGCCGTAAGAGCCGCAACCTGCACCGCTCAAAGGCAGCGGTGCGTGCCGGCAAATTGCCCGGCAAGTACAATGGAAGATGCAGGAGTGGGCGCACATTCAAGGTTGCTCATGCATCGGGTGCGCCTCACTGGAACCTTCCGCAACGCACTTCAGCGTTCCTTCCGGCCCGTCGGATACACGGCGGATTGGCTTCGAGAAGGACTGAAGGCCGTGGCTGGCGGGGGAATAGGGTTCCAGGGCCATACGCCCGATACTGCAAGACATTCCCGGAGGATGGATTCGTTTTGAGAAATCTGGTTTGTGTTTCGATTACCGCGCTCTCTCTTGCAATGGTTCTGCCGGCTCACGCCGCGCAGTTGTCCAACGACGCCCGCACGGCTGTTCCCCACGAGGTGCAGCAGCTGGTGGTCGTCGATTACCGCGCCATGCAGAACTCCGACGCCGCCATGCAACTGCGCGACCGCGTGATGCCGCCCGATCTCAAGCAGTTCGACGACGCCCTGCGCAAATCCGGCCTCAATGACAACCACGACGTGGATCAGCTCGCCTTTGCGCTCTTCCGTCCCAGCTCAGCCGGCGACCAGTTGCAGACCGTGGGCATAGCCCAGGGCCAGTTCTCGGTTGAGGATGTTCTGGCCAACTTCCGCAAGCAGAAGGTGCGGCCCAAGATCATCCGCAACAACAAGATTTATCCCATGGGCAAAACCGGCATGGTGCTCTGCTTCGTTGACCCTTCCACCATGGTCTTTGGTGAAAATGAAGCCGTGAAGCAGGCGCTCGATGTGCGCGATGGGCTGGGACCAAGCATGCTCACCAACGGGGCAATGATGGACGCGATGAAGTCGGTTGATTCCGAGCCCTTGTGGAGCATTCTCGACCAGAAAGGCACACAGACCATGATGCGCCAGGTGCTGGGCCAGGCGGGTTCGCTCACTGACTACGATTCGGTCCGCAAGCGCCTTCTGTCCTCCTGGTACTCGATGAACTTCCAGCACGGCGTCAAGTTCGACCTCATCATCTCCACCGGCGACGCCTTCGCTGCGGCCACCATGTCCTCCCTGCTGAATGCCGCCGTGGTCTACAAGAAGATGAGCGGGTCAGAAGCGGAAAAGAGCGCTCTTGGAGGCACGGACATCAGTTCGAGCGCCGGGCAGCTGGCCGTTCACTTCGCCGCATCCGACTCCGGATTCAACGAGTTGCTCAAGTCCTCGCTCTTCCAGAGCATGGTGCACTAGGGTCTGAACGCAGCGCCTTCCGTGGCCCCATCCTTTAGCCTGTTTTTCCCGGCGAAAGGATGGTCCCCCTTCAACTCGCCTGCGATATCGCAGCAACTGCGTGACCGGCATCCGCGTTGTGCACCTGGTTACGCCCATTTCTCTTAGCCGCGTAGAGAGCGTCGTCCGCCTTCTGAATCAGCAGCGGGGCGTGCTGCCCCAGGCCGGGCACCATCGTGGCGCAGCCCACCGAGATGGTTACGTAGCCCAGCGGGCTGTCCCTGTGCTCCAGCCTGCGCTGGCGCAGGGACACGCAAATCTCCTCGGCCACCTTCATCGCTCCTTCGTTGGGAGTGTTCGGCAGCACAACCGCGAACTCCTCGCCGCCAAAGCGCGCGACCAGATCCCCCGGCCGCGTCACCACATCCATGGCGGATTCGGCGATCTGCTTGAGGCAGCCGTCGCCGCGCAGGTGCCCGTAGGTGTCGTTGTACGGCTTGAAGTGATCCACATCGACCAGCAACAGGGAAAGCGGCTGATGCTCGCGCATCCCGCGACGCCACTCGCTGGTCAGGAACTGGTCAAGGCGCCGCCGATTGGCAAGGTGGGTCAGCGGGTCCGTGACCGCAAGCGCTTCAATGGCATGGTAGGCGTTGCGCAGTTCATTCTCTGCCATCTTGCGTTCTGAAATATCGCGCACCATGTTCAGCACCCCCGAGGGAACGCCTGTGACCGGATCGCGAACCAGGCGCAGGCTGGCTTCCACCCACATGTAATCGCCATTCCGCTTGCACACCCGGCACTCGACCATGACGTCTTCCATGCCAGATCTGAGCGTGCGCATGGCCGCCTCAGCTCTGGGCCGGTCTTCCGGGTGGACCAGCTCGAGACTCTTGTATTGCAGAAGCTCTTCCGGACTCCACCCAGCCAGCCTTTGAGCAGCGGAAGACACGTAGCTCCGCCGTTCCTCAAAATCCGCCAGGATGATCACGTCGCGGGAGTTTTCCGTGACCAGGTGATGCAGCGAGACAATCTGCTGAAGCCGACGCTCGGTGGCTTTCTGGCGGTCAAGAGCGATCGAGATGCTGTACAGCATGAACATGCCCGAGGCAATGTAGATCTGAAGCAGAACAATCGGAGCCGCCGACGTGAGGGTCTTCGCGATCAGAAGCGGCCCATGCCCGTGGAGCGTGAAATAGCTGCCCGTCACCGTAACAAACAGCGCGCCCAGCGACGCCCAGGCGATCCCCATGCGCAGAAGAACCAGCACCAGCAGAGGGTAGACAAGAAACAGCACGGGCACCCGCGTCTGCGAGAAGCCCACCAGCGTGATCACCAGAAGCAGCGCCGGGTAGCGCCATGCGTTTGCCACGCGCGCGCTGGTTCTCAACCTCGCGCGAAAGATCGCAACGCAGGCCGGCGTGGTCACCGCGGTCCCCAGGCCATCGCTGATGACCCACGACAGAAAAGAGGAAACGGGATTTCCGTGGAGTAAGGAAACCGCGAGCACCGAGAACAGCAGTCCCATAGCCGCCGGCCCGGCCAGAATCGCGAAACCGGCAAACCGCAGCAGATATCCGCTCTCAGTAAATTGAGGCAGCTCGAGGGATCGCCTTCTCAAGAGATGCGCGCTGATCGCCACCTCGGCCGTGTTCAGCAGCGTCAGCAGCAGATTGATCTTCCAGTGTCCGGCAGCCAGCGTGCTCCCTGCCAGCTCAGCCGTCATGCCTGTCGCGAGATACGCCGGCCAGCGCCAGCGCGGAGCCAGCAGAAGGTACGCCAACAGCAGGCCATTGACGATCCACAGCATGTTGGACTCTGCCCCGGCCTGCCTGAATGAAACCACGAATCCGGCAGCCAGTGCGACAGACAGGAAGCAGCCGGCCAGGCGCAGCGCGAAGCCGTGCTTGCGCTTCCACGGAACCGGACAGCGGCCGTGCTGGATGCCGGGGCTCCCGCGCACGTTCTTCCTCCCTCTCCGCTTATCGGAAGAAAAGGGAGCGGGAACAGCCGCAAGAATCGGGTATCTCTTTATTTGCTCTAATGATCCAGACGCGTCCCGCGAAGCGGATCAGCGCTCCGGGCTTAATGAGGGGTGAAATGCCGCCTGTCCTCCGGGCAAGAGCACGATCTCCAGGCGGCCTTCCTGCCCCTCTGCAAGCTCAGGGCCGGTTATCTGGCGCACCTGAAGAGTCTTGCGCTCGGTATATTGTGCTTTCAGCGGACCGTTGCCGCGCACCTGGAAGCGATAGTGGTAGTCCGCGCCCGCTGCCAGGGAATCGGTTCCAAAGCTGGCGCTGGGATAATCCACCTCCAGCAGCGTTATCGCATCCCCCGTGCGGTTCTCCACTGTCGTATCAATCTGGCGGGAGTGGCAGCCGCACGCCATTCCGAGCAGCGGCAGCAGAACCACGGCAAAACCGCTTGTCTTCGCCTTCATGGCCGATCCTCGTTTTCTGCCGGCGCGCTCGCCGCCGGTTCCTGGGCCGCCAGCTTTTTCTCCAGCCGGTCCAGCCGCTTCAGCAGCTCTGGCAGCCTCTGGAAGATCGTCACGGCCCGCAGCCATACCCGGTTGTCGAAGCCGGGAGAGCCGGAAATCATCTTTCCCGCCGGAACATCGTGCGACACCGCCGACTGCGCTGTCAGAATCACCCCATCGCCGAGGCTGCAATGTCCCGCGACCCCAGCCTGCCCGGCCAGAATGGCGTTGTTGCCAATCACCGACGACCCCGCCAGTCCCACCTGCGCACACAGCAGGGTGTTCTGGCCCACGCGCGAGCCGTGGCCCACCTGCACAAGGTTATCTACTTTGGTTCCATCGCCGATTTCGGTCGCGCCCACCGTTGCCCGGTCAATGCAGGCGTTCGCCTGAATGTCCACCCGGTCGCCCAGCCGCACCGGCCCGGACTGCGGTATCTTCTCCCAGTGCCCGGCCTCGTTCTTGGCAAAGCCAAAGCCATCCGCGCCCACAATTGCGCCATTCTCCAGCGTCACGTGGTCGCCCAGAATGCACCCCTCGCGTACCACCGCATGCGCATGGGCAAACAGGCGGCTGCCCGCCCGCACGCCGGGGTAGAGAACCACATGCGGCAGCAGCGTGGCGTACGGCCCCAGCTTCACCCCCGGCCCAATCACCACATACGCCCCGATGTGCGCCCCCTCGCCAATCTCCGCCGAGGGGTCAATCACCGCCGTCGGATGAATCCCCGGCGGGTAAGCGGGCGGCTGATAAAACATGCCCAATGCGCGGGAAAACGCCAGGTAGGGATTCTTCAGCCGCAGGGTCGGCGCATCAATCTCCGGGAACTCCGGCTCCACCAGCACGGCCGCGGCCTGCGTCTTCCTGGCAAGCCCGGCATATCGGGGATTCGCCACGAAGGTGACCTCGGTCGGTCCGGCATCCTCAATCCCTTTTACGCCAGTAACTTCCAGCTCCGCATCGCCGCGCAGTTCCGCACCCAGCCGGGTTGCCAGTTCGCCTAGCTTCATCGAGGGAATTGTACCGGAACAGACCGCGTCGCGACTTCTCCGGCAGCACGGCACACCTTCGAAGGCGTTGTTCGACTATTCCGCATCCGGATTCGCCGGAAACAGCTCCGGCTGAGCTTCGGCCCGCTTCGCCTCCGCACCGCGCCTGCGTGCACCCGCGCCAATCAGGCCCACCACCTCAAGACTCTGGATGGCCTGCCGCGGCACGTAGATCTTCTGCGTATTGGAGCGCGTATCCGGCGGCGTCAGCAGCAGACCGGCGCCCTCCACGAGTGAGCGGTCATTGGCCGCCAGTCCTTCCAGATCCTCCCCGTCGGTCAGCGTCATCCGCAGCCACAATCCGGCGGTCCGCGGCCTCACCGTAAACCGCTTCTGTAGCAGCCTTTCGGGGTTGGCCTGCTCGCCGGCAGGGAAGTCCCGCACAAAGCAGACCCACTTCACTGCGTCCCAGCCGATGCTCAGCACTTTTCCGCTCTGGTCCAGGATCTCTACGGCTGCCGCGTCCTCGCCGAAGCCGGCGCCCGCATAGCCTGCGACCCAGTCACGGCTGAACTTGCGCACAATCACCGGCTTACGAAGGGATGCCATCGCTCTGGATTGTCGCACGGCGCGGCCTGCGGAGCGAGGACAAAAGCAGCAATTTGAGTGCAGTACGCCCTAGCCAACTGGATTCAGTTATGATAAGGTACTGGTTTGCAACCTCTGCCGTAACGGGGCCTAAGGGTAACTGCATCAGGTATTTGGCTCGGGTAGGGGAGGCAGAAGCAGGGAGCGCATGCCCGATTACATCTACCTTCTTGAAAACCGGCTGTCGGCCGATCAGCGAAACGCACTGCACCAGTTGCGGAACGCGGCCCGCGAAGCAGGCATGCTCCTGTTTCTCACCGGGGATGCAGTCCGCGACCTTACCAGTGGTCATGCCGTCCGGGACATTGAAGTGGCAGTTCAGGGAAATGCCCTTAAACTCAAGAAACCAATCGAGCGGCTGGGCGGCAAGGTGTGGGGCGAGGATGAGGCGTTGCGCTCCCTCTACCTCTGTTTCCCGGGCACCGTCCGGATTGATGTCGTCAGCACGCATCGCAGGGAATACCCCAAGCCGGGAAAGCCCATTTTTCATCAAGCTGCCATTCAGGAGGATCTTCGCCGGCGCGACTTCACCGTCAACGCCATGGCCATCTCGCTCAATGAGGGTTCCTTCGGGCTGTTGATGGACCCCACGAATGGAGCCGCCGACATCGAGTCCCGCACGCTCCGCCTCGTGTCGAATTACAGCTTCCTTGAGCAGCCGTCTCTGCTCGTTCGCGCCACCCGCTATCGCGCCCGGCTCGGGTGGGAGTTCGACCCCCGCACCCAGACGCGCTATGAGAACGCGCGGGAAGAGGGCGTTATCGAGCACATGGCTCCCCATGAGCGCAGCTTTGAACTGGAGCAGATTGGCCACGAGGACGACGGCCTGAAGGTGCTGCGCGCGCTCGAAGCTGAGGGGTGGATGAAGGTCCTGTTCCCGGCATGGACCTCCGCCAAGGCGGACGAGGAAAAGCTGAAGGCTCTGCACGAGCTGGCTGTTGAACTGCTGATGCAGGGCATCCATTCCGACATGTCAGCCGCGCAGATGCAGTTGCTTACGGCCAGGCTCACCCCGAAAGATCTCTCGGCCCTGAAGAAGCAGATGCTTCGCCCCGGCTTTGTGGAGGAGTGGAACAGCCTGGACGCCATCGCCGCGGCCTTTGCCAAAGCGCTGCGGGCCAAGGAGAACCAGACCCCCTCGGCAGGCTACCGGCTCTTCACCACCTATGACCCGGAAGCCGTTCTCTGGCTGGGCTTTACCAGCAAGGATGCAGCCGTGCAGGAGCGCTACAACCTGTTTCTGAAAGTCTGGCCCGATGCGCGCCAGCGCATCCCATACGCCCTGATGCAGGAAATGCGGATTACCCCCGAGCTGCCCATTTACGCCGGAATCGTTCAGCAGCTGTTTCTGGAGTTGATCGACGGCCGCCTCACTACGCCCGAAGAGATGCGTGCCTTTTTGGAGCCTCATTCGCCGCCCGCTCCGCCGCCGCAGGTCACCATCAAGCGGTCGCGCGCCAAGCGCGGCGCCGAGGCCAAGATCAAAGAGCGCTCCTACGAAGACGAGGATGAGGAGGAGGCGCTCGAAGAAGAAGAAGATCTCGACGACATCGGAGGCGAGGAAGAGATCGACCTCGGTCTCGACATCTCCAAGGAAGAGCTGGAGCCCGAACTCATCGAGGAAGGCGAGCACGAGGACGAAGAACTTGAAGCCGCAGAGCCGGCGCCGCCCCCGGTCAAGACTTCAAAGAAGCAGCCCGCCGCTCCCAAGGTCTCCAAAGAGGCTGCGCCCGCACCACCGGCGAAACCGGCAAAGAAGGAGGCAGCCAAGACCGCAAAGCCTCAGGCAGCGCCCGCGCCGGCAGCAAAGCCAGCATCCAGGCCGGCTCCAAAAGTGCAAGTTGCCGCAAAGAAATCTGTGCCCGCGGTCAAGACGAAGCCGGCCCCGGCGCCTAAAAAGCCTGCTCCGGCCAAGGGGGCGAAGCCTGCCAAGGCGGCGCCCGCGGCAAAGGCGGCAGCCAGAAAAGCCCCTGCCAAAGCATCCGTGAAAGCCCCTGCCAAGGCCCCTGTGAAGGCACACGCAAAGGCAAAAACCGTTGTCAGGCACGCGCCTGCGAAAAAGCATCCCACTGCCAAACCAGCCAAACCGGCAGCGAAGAAACCCGCCCCCAAGCCGGCGAAGAAGCGATAAGGCATCGTTTAGAAATCAATGAGGGCAGCCACTGGAAGCATGGCTGCCCTCTATTGTTTCCGCAGGATTGCTCCCGTCTTAGCCGGCCATCATTTGCCGTGGCGCTCCTGGCCCTACCGTACAGCCCATGAACACACTACTGCGACCGCATGGGAGCCAAGCCTGAACCCGCCTGCAAAGACTGAAAGCCCTGAGCCAGAAGAAGGCCCAGGGCCGATCGAGATATCTAGTAGCGCCCGCGACCGCGCGAACTGCCGCCGCCACCACCGCCGCTGCCCTTGCGCGCCTGATAGCAATCCCGGCAAAACACCGGGCGGTCGCCACGCGGCTCAAAAGGCACGGTTGTAGGCTGACCGCACCCCGAGCAGATCACAGGTGTTCCCTGCGCCGGAGCCGAACGGTAGCCGGATCCCCCCTGATCGTTCTTCTTTGCCGTACGGCAAGGCTTGCAACGCTTTGGGGTCGAATAACCGCGTTCCTGAAAGAACGCCTGATCGGCAGCGGTGAAGGTGAAGTCCTGCCCGCAATCGCTGCAAGTAAGTTGAATATCTCCGGCCATGTTTCTCCTCGTGGTGATTGTACAGCCCATTTGCCTTTTTGCGTATAAGGTTTCTGTTTGGATTGAAAAACTTATGGCCGGGGCAGAACTGGTGAAGATGTCGCCGCTCGCCCGACTCAGCCGGTCTTTTCGCTTCTTTCTTGTCAGACGCAAGCCGCGAGCAAACGGTGTGGTCCGCTGTTCCTTTCAACGCAATAGAACGGGTTATCCCCCTGCGCGCGTCGACGAACTCCAATGATAACCTTATCAGCGGATTTTTAAGCGCGCTTTTCTTTGCCATGCATTCAGTCGCGCAAAAGACCTGGAGGAAATGCAATGCGAAAAGCAATTGCTGCAGCCGTTGTGTGCTGCGCGTTGGCCGGGGTCGCCGGGGCAGCTTACGCGCAGTCGAATCGCGCAAGGAACGCAATTCTTGTTCTCGATCGGGGCTGGCAATTCCGCCAGATGGCCGCAGGCGCGCAAGATGAGGAGCAAGGCTGGCTGCCTGCCACCGTCCCCGGCGACGTCCATCTGGACCTGCTGGCCAACAAAAAGATCTCCGACCCCTTCTATCGCGACGAGGAATCGAAGCTGCAGTGGATCGAAAATGAAAGCTGGGAGTATCGCGTCAGCTTTGATGCCACTCCGCAATTACTGTCCCGCCCCAATGTGGATCTTGTCTTCGACGGCCTCGATGCGGCCGCGCAGGTCTACCTGAACGGCACGCAGGTTCTCAATGCAGACAACATGTTCCGCGTCTGGCGTGTGCCCGTCAAGGGTCGCCTGCACGCCGGGCAGAATCTGCTGCGCGTCGTCTTCCCCTCGCCCATCAAGGCCGCCGAAGAGGTGGCGAACACCGACCCCTGGCAGCCCAGGACCAAAACCGCCGACAAGACCTACATCCGCAAGGCCGCCTATGAGT
>JAGWRX010000243.1 GCA_028876395.1 Acidobacteriota bacterium | reverse complement strand
GTCAGGTGGGCATTGGCGGCGGGTGTGTTTGCTTGGTTTCCCATAGTTACTCCTCTTTCGGGAGCCAGCTTCTAGCCGTTGGTTGCTAGCTGCCAGCTTGTTTCCTGCAAAAAGTGCTAAGTGACGACTAACTCAACCCTTGCTTTGTCTGGCTAGAAGCTAGGAGCTAGCAGCTAGCGGCTGTTATTACGTCGTTGCGCCCTTTGAGGCGGAGTGGACGCGGTCAACATACTTGCGGAACACACCCTTCGGCCAGCGAAGCGACGGCGGCGTAAATCCTTTCAGGCGCGCCGCGATTTCCTCATCGCTGACTTCCAGCGTGAGCTTGCGGTTGGGAATGTCAAAGTGGATCATGTCGCCCTCGCGAATGGCCGCAATGGGCCCGCCAACAAAGGCCTCGGGCGCCACGTGGCCCGCGGTCAGGCCGCGCGTTGCGCCGGAGAATCGACCATCGGTAAGCAGCGCCACGGTATTGCTGAGGTCGGGCATGCCGCTGATAGCCGCTGTCACCTGCAGCATCTCGCGCATTCCGGGGCCGCCCCTGGGACCTTCATAGCGGATAACGAGCACGTCGTTCGGCTTGATCTGCCCGGACTGCACGGCCGCAAAGCAATCGTCCTCGCACTCAAAGACGCGTGCCGGGCCGCGATGCTCATAACGTCCCGCTGCGGCCACCTTCATCACGCAGCCTTCCGGCGCCAGATTGCCTTTGAGAATGACAAGTCCGCCGTTGGGCTTGATGGGATTTTCAAACGTGTAGATGACAACCTGCCCCGGCGTTTCCTTCGCCAGCGCAGCTTCCTCGGCCAGCGTGCGGCCGCTGATGGTGAGCGTAGAGCCGTCAGCATGGCCCGCGTTGATCAGTCGCTGCGCAAGCAGCCGCGAACCCCCCGCAGCCTGAAAGTCTGATGCAACATACTTGCCCGAGGGCGTCAGGTCGCAAATGAAAGGCGTGCGCTTGCTGATGGCGTCGAAGTCATCGATGGAAAGTGCAATGTCCATCTCATGCGCAATGGCCAGCAGATGAAGAACGGCGTTTGTAGACCCGCCGCTTGCCGCCACGCCGGCAATGGCGTTCTCAATCGACTTGCGCGTGATGATCTGCGAGGGGCGGCGGTTGGCGCGTACTGCATCCATCAGCATGCGCCCGGCCTCGCGCGTTGCAGAGAGCTTATCCGGCGCCGTGGCCGGAACACCCGAAAGCTGGATGGGCGAGATGCCGAGCAGCTCGCCGGACATGGCCATGGTGTTGGCCGTGAACTGCCCGCCGCATGCGCCGGCGCCCGGACAGGCCGCGGCTTCCAGCGCTTCAAGGCCGGCTTCATCCAGGTTGCCCTTGGCAAAGGAGCCGATGCCTTCGAAGACATTCTGGATGGTGATGTCGATCTTTTCGCCGCTTGCCGTGCACAGCTTGCCCGGCGCAATGGAGCCGCCGTAGAGCATCATGCCGGGAATGTCCAGCCGGCAAAGAGCCATGATGATGCCGGGCATGTTCTTGTCGCAGCCGCCAATGCCCACCAGGCCGTCAAATAGATTGCCGCGGGCTACGAGCTCGATGCTGTCCGCGATGACCTCGCGCGAGACGAGCGAGGCCTTCATGCCCTGCGTGCCCATGGTGATGCCGTCGGAGATGGTGATGGTGTTGAACTCCATCGGCGTGCCGCCGGCTTCGCGGATGCCTTCCTTGAGAGCCTCGGCTACATCGCGCAGGTGCACGTTGCAGGTGCCGATCTCGGTCCAGGTGTTGGCGATGCCGATGATGGGCTTGTGCAGGTCTTCTTTTGAGTAGCCGGAACCACGCAGATAGGAGCGCGCGGCGGCGCGGCTGGGGCCTTCAGTCAACGGGATGCTTTGGCGCTTGCCTTCGATGGTCATTGCTTTCCTTTAGAGCGGTGTTAGCGTAGTTAGCGGCGTTGAGGGAGTTGGTGAGTGATCGAACTCCGCCAGCTCCGCTGTTATTTCGCTTTCAGCCAGCTGGCTTCGTCGTGCTTTGCTTCATACGTGTCCAGCGCCGCTGCATGCCGCAGCGTGAGGCCGATGTCGTCGAGGCCTTCGGTGAGGCAGAACTTGCGGAACGGATCGAATTCAAAGCTTGCGTTGAAGCCCTGGTTGTCTGTCACGGTCTGCTCTTCAAGCGAGACGGTGAGCTGATAGTTGGGAATGGTCATTGCGTTATTGAGGAGCTGGTCCACCTGCTCTTCGCTGAGCTTGACGAGGACGATGCCATTCTTGCCGGCGTTGGAAAAGAAGATGTCAGCGAAGGTGGGCGCGATGACGCAGCGGAAGCCGAAGTCTGAGAGCGCCCATGCGGCGTGCTCGCGGCTCGATCCGCAGCCGAAATTCTTGCCCGCGATGAGGATCTTCGCGCCCTTGTAGCGCGGTTCGTTGATCACGAACGTCGGATCGGGATCGCCGGACGCGGTGCGGCGCCAGTCGAAGAAGAGGAAGTCGCCGTAGCCGGTGCGTTCGATGCGCTTGAGGAACTGTTTGGGAATGATCTGGTCCGTGTCGACGTTGGTGCGGTCGAGCGGCGCAGCGAGTGCAGTGAGTGTGCGAAACGGTTCCATCAGGCGTTTACCTCCTCGCGAACGGGCCATTTGCGGATGTCGACGAAGTGGCCGGCAATAGCGGCTGCGGCGGCCATCTCGGGACTGACGAGATGCGTACGCCCGCCGCGACCCTGGCGGCCTTCGAAGTTGCGGTTGCTGGTGGAGGCGCAGCGCTCTCCGGGCGAGAGAATGTCAGGGTTCATGCCGAGACACATGGAGCAGCCGGGCTCGCGCCAGTCAAAGCCCGCTTCGATAAAGATGCGGTCGAGGCCTTCGGCCTCAGCCTGCGCCTTGACCGCCTGCGAGCCGGGAACGACCATGGCGCTGACGTGCGAGGAGACCTTGTGGCCCGCGGCGATGCGGGCGGCGGCGCGCAGATCCTCAAGGCGGCCGTTGGTGCAGGAGCCGATGAAGACGCGGTCGATGGAGATTTCTTCGAGAGGCGTTCCGGCCTTGAGGTCCATATACTCAAGGGCGCGCTCGAAGGACTTGCGGTCGATTTCTGTCGCAGCAGAGGCGGGGTCGGGCACGGAGGCTGTGACGGGAGCGACCATGCCGGGGCTTGTTCCCCAGCTCACGTATGGCACAAGCGTGGCGGCGTCGATGACCAGCTCGCGGTCGAACTTTGCACCGGGATCGCTGGGCAGCTTGCTCCACTCGGCAACCGCACGTTCCCACGCTTCGCCCTTTGGGCTGAAGCGGCGGCCCTGCAGGTAGGCGAAGGTGGTTTCATCGGGAGCGATCATGCCGGCGCGGGCGCCTGCCTCGATGCTCATGTTGCAGACGGTCATGCGGCCTTCCATGGAGAGTGAACGGATGGCCGAGCCCGCGTACTCGATGACGCAGCCGGTGGCGCCGTCGGTGCCGATTTTTCCGATGATGGCGAGGATCACGTCCTTGGCCGTGACGCCGGTGGGCAGTTCGCCTTCGACGGAGATGCGGAAGGTCTGCGGCTTGGATTGCGGCAGGGTCTGCGTGGCGAGGACGTGCTCGACTTCACTGGTGCCGATGCCGAAGGCCAGCGCGCCGAATGCGCCATGCGTGCTGGTGTGCGAGTCGCCGCAGACGATGGTCATGCCGGGCTTGGTGATGCCCAGCTCGGGGCCGATGACGTGGACGATGCCTTGATCGCGGCTGTTGACGTCATAGAGCTCGATGCCGAAGTCGGCGCAGTTCTTGCGCAGGGTTGCAATCTGCGTGGCCGCGATTTCATCGACGATGTGGAGGCGGCCTTCCTTTGTGGTGGGCACGTTGTGGTCCACGGTGGCGATGGAACGGTCGGGGCGACGGACCTTGCGACCGGCAAGGCGGAGCCCTTCAAATGCCTGCGGGGAAGTGACCTCGTGGAGCAACTGGAGGTCGATGTAGAGCACGGTGGGTTCGCCCTTGGGCTCGACCACGATGTGCTGCTCCCAGACTTTCTCAAATAGCGTTTTTGGTTCGGAACTCATGCAACTCCCTGTCTGATTGTTTGGCTTATGCATTCACGAGCAATGTCTTGACGGCCTCGCGGACCTTTGCGCCCATTTCTTTTGTGGAGAGCACCTGGTAGCCCTCGGGATTGCTGCGGGCGAGGTCCGGCGTGCGGAAGCCTTCTTCGAGCACGCGGCGCACGGCGGCGCGGATGGCGGCGGCTTCGGCTTCAAGACCGGCAGTGAGACGGAGGATCATGGAGCCGGTGAGGATGGCGCCGAGGGGATTGGCGAGGCCCTTGCCTGCAATGTCCGGCGCGGAGCCGTGGACGGGCTCGTAGAGATCGACCTTGCCGCCGATGGTGGCCGAGGGCAGCATGCCCAGCGAACCGGTGATGACAGCTGCCTCGTCGGAGAGGATGTCGCCGAAGAGGTTCTCGGTGACGACGACGTCGTAGTTGCGCGGCTGGTTCATCAGGTGCATGGCCATGGCATCGACATACTGGTGCTCGAGGGTGACGTCGGGGAATTCTGCAGCGACCTCAGTGACGGTGGCGCGCCAGAGCTGCGAGACTTCAAGGACGTTGGCCTTGTCGACGCTGGTGACTTTCTTGCGGCGGCCCTGCGCGAGCTTGAAGGCGACGCGGGCGACGCGGGCGACTTCATCCTTTGTGTAGCGCATGGTGTTCCATGCCTCGCCGGTGGCGCGGTTCCACTCGCGCGGCTGGCCGAAGTAAAGGCCGCCAAGGAGTTCGCGGACGAACATGATGTCGGCGCCATCGGTGACTTCGGGCTTGAGCGGGCTGTTGACCGCGAGCTCCTTGAAGGCAAAGGCGGGGCGCAGGTTGGCGAAGCCGCCGAGGGCCGCGCGCAGTTGCAGCAGGCCGGCCTCGGGGCGCTTGTCCGGAGGAAGGGAATTGAACTCGTTGCCGCCGACGGCGCCGAGCAGAACGGCGTCGCTGGCGAGCGCTTCGCTGAGCGTTTCGGCGGGCAGGGGGGTGCCGTCCTTGACAATGGCTACGCCGCCGATGCGGCGCTCGGAAAAATTGAATTCGTGGCCGCCGAGCGCGGCGACTTCACGCAGAACGGCGACTGCTTCGCCGGTGACCTCCGGGCCAATGCCATCGCCCGCTACAACTAGAATCTTCAGCTTCATTCCTGCTCTCTCTTGGTTATTTGTGAACTCATGTTGGCTGTTAATCCGCGTCAGCCGAGCTCGGAAACGGTTTCGCCGCGCCGCTCGCGAATGGGGTCGGGCAGGATGCTGACGAGATCCTGGTCGTAGATGTTCTTCTTGCGGTCGGCGAGGGCCACAAAGCGGTAGTAGGTCTGCTGCAGCTCTTCGCGGGAGAGCGTGTAGCCGAGCTGCTCAAGACGATGGCGCAGTGCGGCGCGGCCGGAGTGCTTGCCGAGGACCAGATGCGTGCGCGAGACGCCGACAAGAGCGGGCGTCATGATTTCGTAGCAGAGCGGGTTGGCGAGCATGCCGTGCTGGTGAATGCCGGACTCGTGCGCGAAGGCGTTGGCGCCCACAATGGCCTTGTTGGGCGAGGGCTTGAAGGTAATGATCTGACCCAGGACCTGGCTGGTGGGATAGAGCTGGCTGAGCTTGATGCTGGACGTGACCGGGTAGCGATCCGAGCGCACGTAGAGGGCCGCTGCGATTTCTTCGAGAGCGGCGTTGCCGGCGCGCTCGCCGATGCCGTTGATGGTGCACTCGACCTGGCGGGCGCCGGCCTGAATGGCCGCGAGCGAGTTGGCCGCGGCGAGGCCGAGATCGTCATGGCAGTGCGAGGAGAGCACGATGCCCTGCGCGTCGATGGCGGCGATGCGCTCGCGCACTTCGCGAAACATCTGTCCGTACTCTTCCGGCGTGGTGTAGCCCACGGTGTCGGGCATGTTGATGGTGGTGGCGCCGGCTTCGACGGCCACGCGCACCATTTCGATGAGAAAATCGCGGTCAGAGCGGGTGGCGTCTTCGGGCGAGAACTCGACATCATCGCAGAGCGAGCGGGCGAGGCGGACGGATTCCGCGGTGCGATCGAGCGCCTCCTGGCGGCCGATTTTGAGCTTGTACTCGAGGTGCAGGTCGCTGGACGCGAGAAAGACATGGATGCGGGAGCGCTCAGCATGCTCGAGGGCGCGGGCCGCCATCTCGATGTCCTCGGCCTTGGCGCGGGCGAGCGAGGCGATGCGCGGCTTGCGGATGGCCTGGGTGATGGTGGCGATGGCCGCGAAGTCGCCCTCGGAGGCCATGGCGAAGCCGGCCTCGATGATGTCCACGCCCAGATCCTCGAGGGCGTGGGCCATGGTGAGCTTTTCCTGGGTGGTCATGCTGCAGCCCGGCGACTGCTCGCCGTCGCGCAGTGTGGTGTCAAAAAAGACTACGTGATTTGAGGTCATGTAACCGCCTGCCAGGGGAAACCTTTGCTAACGGAATCTATTTTCTCGCAAGAGGGCTATATAACGCAAAGTTATTCTTTTTTGGAAGTCGATTAGAAATTGTTATAATGGAAATGCCGGTAGCGGGACTGGAAGTGCCATGGAACTGAGCCAACTGGAGACGTTTCTTGCGGTGGCGGAGGAGCGGAGCTTCTCGCGCGCGGCGGTGCGGCTGCACCGCACGCAGCCGGCCGTGAGCCAGGTGATTCGCAAGCTGGAGGCGGCGGTAGGCGAGACGCTTTTTGATCGCGCGGCGCGGGACGGGTCACTGACGGCGGCGGGGGTGCTGCTACGGGAGTATGCGCAGCGGCTGCTGGCGCTGCGGCGGGAGGCGTCTAGCGCGCTGGATGAGCTGAAGAGCCTGGAGCGGGGCCGGCTGCAACTGGCGGCGAACGAGTACACGTGCCTCTATCTTCTGCCGGCCATCGATGCGTTCCGGCGCGAGTTTCCTCATGTGAACGTGACGGTGCACCGGATGCTGGCCAGCCGCATACCTGAGGAACTGAATCTGCGCACGTTTGAGATCGGGGTTGTCTCGTTCCGGCCCGATCCGGCGCAGTTTCGCACCATCGCGGTGTATGGCGACACGCTTGCGCTGGTGGTGAGTCCGAGCCATCCGCTGGCCGGGGCGGAGCGCGTCTCGATCACCGAGCTGGGGCAGGAGAACTTTATCGCCCATAACGTGGCCTCGCCGCTGCGCAGGAAGGTGATTGAGACATTCCAGCGCTACCGGACGCCCCTGAACATGGGGACCGAGCTGCCGACCATCGAGGCCATCAAGCGATTTGTGGCCATGGGCAACGGGGTGGCTCTGGTGCCGCATCTGACCGCGGCGCGGGAACTGGAGATCGGGGACCTGGTGCGGGTGAAGGTGGATGAGCTGGAGATGAAGCGGGTGCTGCGGCTGATACACAGAAGGCAGGCGACACTTTCTTACGCAGCCCGCGCCTTTTTGCGGACGGTGCGCTCACTGGCGCGGGATCAGGGACCGCCGTTTTTTTATCATGTGGAGCGGACGGCCTGAAGCCGGCCAAAAGGCCGTTCTGCGCGGGGTTGGGCACGCCGCCGGGGGCTTTGCGTGCTGATTTGTCGCGGGCTGCGTCTATAGCCTCAGGTCATTCCTGACAGCCCTTGCGCCGTGACCCCGCTCTGGCCAGTTACAATGCAAAGAGCGGGGCCCGGCACGAACCGGCGCACCGGAATCGACAAGCTGGTTGCCAGCCGGACGGTTGCGCAGTCGTGAGGTTCTAGACCGAATGAAGAAGATCGCCTTTATTGCATTTCTGCTGGCCGTGTGTGTGGCTGCAGGTCGCGCTCAGGAGAGCAGGCAGGACATCAGCGTGAGTGGGACGGCCATTGTGGAGCCGTTCATGGCCTCATCTACGGATGTGCAGGTAGCCGCGCAGCGCGGCTTCGGCGCAATGCTCAGCTACCGGTTCATGCTTACGCCGTCCAGCGCTCTTGAGGCCAACTACGGCATCACCTACGAAAACAAGATTCACTACACCGTCAGCAACACGAACAACTACGTGGTGAACACGCGCACGCAGGAAGTTTCATTTGCGTACGTGCGCAGCTTTACTTACAAGAAGTACAACCCGTTTGTTGAGGGCGGCCCCGGCGTTCTGATTTTTCTCCCCATCCGCGACGCCACCACCACGTCACTGGACGTGAAGCAGCAGACGGGTATTGGCGCGCTTTACGGCGCCGGAATTGCCTATGAGATCAGCCCCAGCTTCGACATCCGCGCGGAATACCGCGGCTTTGTGACCAAGGTGCCGACCTTTGGCTACACTCAGCTGGATACCAAGCGGTGGTACAACATCTCCTACCCGGCAATTGGCGTGGCGTATCACTTCTAGGAACTCTGTGAGCAAGTGGCCTGGCTTGGGCTGCGCGAGCATTCCCTCAGGGGCTGAAGCCCCACATATGTTGCGCAGTCAACGTGCGGGCTGAAGCCCGCACCCTTCAGGACAGTAACTTCTTCAGAGACTCCCTGGATCGCTGCCGCGGTCATGTGGAAATTTAGATGGGGAACGGCGCGCAGAGCCCGTTCCCCTATTTGCTTTTCAGGGAGTGGTGAGTCAGGTTCGGGCGCGGCTCCGGGTCCGGTCCAGGGTCAATCGCGCTCTTCCTTGTAGCGGCCCAGTTCCTTCACCATGGCGCAGTGGGGCTTGAGAGCCTCGATGGCGCGCTCGCCCTCCTGGGCGGAGCGAATCTGGCAATCCACATAGAAGATATATTCCCAGGGTTTGCCATGGACCGGGCGCGACTCAATTTTTGTGAGATTAGTGCCAATGGCTGCCAGCTCTGAAAGCGCCGCGACCAGCGAGCCGGGGCGATTTTCGAGCGAGAAGGCGAGACTCATCTTGTTTGCCTCGGGGTCGGTGACGGCATCGATGGCGCGGCGCACCTGGAAGAAGCGCGTGTAGTTCTCCGGGTTGTCCTCGATGTCGGCTTCAAGGATGTGCGCGCCGTAGTAGCGGGCGGCGGCCTGGCTGGCAATGGCCGCTGAGTGAAGGTCGCGGTCTTCCATGATCTGCTTGACGCTTCCGGCGGTGTCGTAGAAAGCGAGCGCCCTCATGGCGGGGTGCGCGGCGAGGAATCGCCTGCACTGCGCGAGGGCGACGGGGTGCGAGAAGACGCGGTCGATGTCGTCGATGATGACGCCGGGCAGTGCGATGAGGTTGTGGCGGATGCGCAATTGCGTCTCCCGCTCGACCTTTACATCGTGGGTGAGCAGGAGGTCGTAGTGCTCCGAAACGGAGCCGGCGAGGCTGTTTTCAATGGGAATGACGGCGGCATCCACGCTGCCCCTGGCCAGCGCGGCGAAGACGTCGGCGGACAGCGAGAAGGGAACGATCAGCGTGTCGGCGTTCAGCTTCATCGCCGCTTCATGGCTGAAGGAGCCGGGCTCTCCCTGGATTGCAACTTTCATGCCGAGGCTGGTTCTCCTGTGAGTTGGGCGGGGTTGTAGGCGGCGCAGGAGTGCTGAGGGAGCCGCATTGCAGCGCCCTTGCGCAGAGCTGCCGAGGATTTTTGAGGGCCTGAGCGGGAGGACATGCGCATTACCTCCTCAGCCAGAGATCGGTTGCGACAAAGCCGAAGAAGACCATGGCAATCACACCGTTCATCGTGAAGAATGCGGCGTTGAGGCGGCGCAGGTCACGGGGCGAGACAAGCGAGTGCTCGTAAGCCAGCAGCAGCCCGACCGCGGCGACGCCGAGCCAGCCGGCTAGGCCGAAGGAGAAGAGCAGGCCAAACCATGCGAGCAAGCCCAGCATGGCAATGTGCATGAGGCGCGCGGCCCAGAAGGCGGCGGGTATCCCGATGGCCCTGGGCAGGCTGTGGAGCTGCACGGAGCGGTCGTGGTCGTAGTCCTGGCATGCGTAGAGGACGTCAAAGCCTGCCACCCACAGCGTGACCGCGGCGGTGAGCACGAGGATGCGCGCGTCCAGGCTGCCGCGCACGGCGATCCATGCAGCGGAGGGAGCCAGGCCGAGGGCCAGACCGAGCACGAGATGCGACCAGCGGGTAAGGCGCTTCATGTAGCTGTAGCCGAGCAGCACCGCGAGCACCACGGGCGACAGGCAGAGCGTGAGGCGGTTGAGCGCAGCGGCGGCGAGCACAAATCCCAAGGCCATGAGCACGGTGAAGCCCAGCACGAACTGGCGCGACAGCAGGCCGGCGGGAATGGCGCGGCTGCTGGTGCGGGGATTGGCGGCGTCGAGTTCGGCGTCGGCCCAGCGGTTGAATGCCATGGCGCAGGAGCGTGCCGTGACCATGGCCACGAGTATCCAGCCAAGCGTGCGCCAGGCAGGCGCGCCATGGGCGGCCAGGAGGGTGGCGGTCAAGGCAAAGGGGAGCGCGAAGATGGAGTGCTCCCACTTGATCATCTCCAGCGTCGTGCGTATTTTTGCAAGCAAACCCATCGCGCCGTGCTCCATCTAGCAGTGTAATTGAGGGCGCGGGATGGCAGGTACCGCCATGTGCATATGGCTTCGCTGGCGGTGGGGAGCTGCTGGCTATACGCCGGCTTCCGCTTCGTCGATGGTGGCGGCAAGTTGAAGCACGCGATCAATCTTTGTGATCTTGAAGAGTTCCATAATGCGGCTGTTTGCGCCGGAAACAATCATGCGCGCGCCCTTGGACTGGCAGTGCACGAAATGGTTCATGACCAGACCCATGCCCGCCGAATCCATGTAGGGCACGCCGGTAAGGTCGATAACCGTAAGGCCTTGAGGCTTGGCGCTGCGCAGTTCCGACTGCAATTCGAACATGTTGCGCAGGATAAGCGGTCCGGTGAGGCTGAATATGCAGGTGTCGGGAGTCCTGCCCTGTTTACGGTCGATTGTGAGAGGCGTCTCGTGGAGCATGGCCAGTCAAGTGTAAGGAATCGAATGCGTAGTTTTATTACAATTCGGTGAATGTCGAAGGCCGCCGCACAGAAAAAAGCGGGCGGCGAAGAGTTCAGACCTTACGTTCCGCGGCTTATTTTTCGCGCAATGAGACATGGGATTGCCGTATTCCATTGGGTTCGGCATCGACCCGGGGGCACGGAAAGGCCACATCTAGCGATAGCGGCGGGTGGCTTTGACGACCATGGAGAAGACGCCTGACTCATCGCGGGCCACCAGCAGGGAGACGTGGCGGTTGATGGCGATTTCTGCCTGCAGCAGCTGCTGCGCGGTGGTGTCCACGTCGGTGGCGTAGGTGAGGGTGAGGTTGCGACCGAGCTGCTCCTCGACGGTGATGCGGGTGGTGGAGTTGCCGAGCACGCCGAGGTAGTTGGGGTCCACCTTGACGGAGCCGGCGCCGAAGAGCTTTTGCACGCGGCTGCTGACGGTGGCGTTGAGTGCGCCGCCGAGGAGTGCGTCGGTAGCGGGATTGGAGGTGATCTGTTCCTGCTGCTGGGTGTAGATGCGCTCCTGATCCTGGGTGCGGCCGAGCGCCAGCAGGGCTACGACGTCGCCCTCGGGCAGCGGCGGGTCGCTGCGGTAGGTGACGGCCATGTTGCTGGGCAGTCCGTGGAGGCCCAGCGTGATGTCGTAATCCTGCACGCGGGCGGTGGCGTTGAGGTCAATGGAGGGCTCAATGCGCACGGGGTTGGTGAAGGTGATGTCGCCGCGCTGGAGATCGTAGCGTGTTCCGGCGATGGTGGCGCTGCCCTCGGTGATGGAGATGCGCCCGAGCAGCGAGGGCGTGGCCAGGGTGCCTCGGAGATGCAGGTCCACGTCGCCTGCGAGCTTGGCGTAGGCGTTCTGGAAGTTGAGCTGGGGCGAGGACTGGATGTGCACGTCGAGGCGGACGTGATTTGAGGGGGCGTCGGGCGGGGCGATGGGCTGCACCTTGCCGGCCTGGGCGGCGAGCGCGGCGAAGTCCATGTCAGGACTGACGGTGAAGCGGGTAATCATTGCGTTGCCGCTCAACAGCAGGCTGTTGCGGGTTCCCTGCAACTGCAATGTGGCGTCGGCCAGCGAGCTGACGCCCTGGGGATAGCGGATGCGGATTCCCTTGCCGGTGGCGGTGAGATCGGCAAAGATGCCGCGCTGGTAGGCGAGGTAACCGGAAACGCTGAGCTGGCCGCCGCCGGTCATGGCGGTCAGCGACTTGACCTCGAGGCGATTCTGGTTGAAGACCAGGGTTCCGTGCAACTGGCTGAGGCTGTTGGGGAGGTCCTCAAGGGCGAGCGCTGCGTTCTGGAAGTCGATACGGCCGGTGAGGCCGGGATTCTGGAGGGTGCCGTGCGCCTGCACCTGGAAGGTGGTTATGCCGCTGGCCGTGAGGTCGGGGTCGAGCGTCTCAATCAGCTTGAGGTTGATGGAGCCGCTGGCGGCCATGTCGACCTGGCGCCGGGCGTTGAAATCGATGCTGCCCTGTCCGCGGATGTCGGTCTCTTCTCCCATGATGTGCAGCGGGTCAAGGTTGATGCGCTCATTGGCGAGCGTGGCGTGGACGGGGCCCTCGCTATGCAGGTGGACGCCGGCGATGGTCATGGCAAGTTCCTGGAGGCGGGCTTCGCCGCGCAACTCCGCGGGCCGGGCCAGCGGCCCGTCAACGGTGACCGTGCCGGCGAGCGAGGAGTCGCCGGTGAGGCCGGGTATCTGTGCCATCCTCAGGGGCGCGCCGATGTTGAAGTGAGAAAAGTTGAGCGTGGCCTGGGTGGCATAGTCGCCGCTCATGGTGGTCTGGCCGTGCGCGGCGATGGCGGCGGTTTCAAAATGGCTGGTGAGGTCGTAGATGAGGGCGTGGCCGGCGGTGTGCGCCGAGATGACGACGTTGCCCAACTGCTCGCCGCGAAGGGTGACGCCGCTCAGTGTGCCGCGCCCCTGTATGCGCGGATCGTCTGGGGTTCCCGAGCCGGTGACGGTGAAGGCGAGTTTGCCGGTGGCGGCCATGCCGAACTGGCGGATGTAGCGGACCTGGGCCATGTCAATGCCCGTGCCCTGCGCGTCGATCTGGAACTGGCGGGATTTTAAGTTGTAGCTGCCGGAGGCGGAAAGCTTGCCGGCCTGATCGTTGACGGTGACCGATGCCAGTTGAAGCACCTGCCCGGCGATTTTGCCCTGCGCGCGGATGCGCGAGACGGGCTCGCCATAGACGGCGCCATCGTCCAACTGTACCCAGCCGGCGCCATCGAGGGCGTGAACGGGGCCGTCGGCTACAATCTGCGCGCTGAGACGGCCGGACAGCGGCAGATTCTGTCCGACGAGCGGCAGCAGCTCATCGAGGCCGATCTGGGCGGCGTTCACCCGCACGTGGAGCAGGGAATTGGAATCGAATGCCAGAATGGCCGCCGGAGCTGGTGGTCCAGCCGCCGTCAGTGTTCCTTCCACATCGAGGGTTGCGGGGCCGTGACGCAACTGGGCATGGTCGATGGCAATGCGGCTTGTGGAGAAGCTGCCTGTCGCCTCCACGGCGTCCCAGTGGACAGGCTGAGGCTTGCCTGTGGTGACGCCGGTCTGGGGCGGGATTTCGAGCGTCAGGCTGGTGGCTTTGAGGTTGCCCGCAATGTGCGGGCTGACGAGCGAGCCGGTCCAGGTGGCTTGAATATCCGCCTGCCCATCGAGGGAGACGGGCAGCGCGGCTGTGCCCGATTTGCCACCCTGCTGCAGGCCCAGGTCGCGCAAAACCGTGTCGAACTCGCGCAGATCGTGCGAGTGGAAATCGACTGCTATTTCGGACGGGCTGGTGAGGGGATAGGCGCCCAGGTGTCCGTGCGCCTCAATGTGGCTGGAAGGCAGGGTAATGTTCAAAGCGCGGAGAGCGACGGCGCCGTCGCGCTGGGTATAGGTACCGTCAATTGTGCCGGTGACCGGGGCCTCGCCCGGAACGGCGTGTCCGGAAGGACTGGCATTGAGGGCGGCGCTTACGGCAAGGGTGTTGCTGTCGCCCTTGATCCAGGTTGCTTCGGCCGGGCCACTCAGGCGCGTGTCCAGGCCCAGGCGCTGGAAAGGCGGCTGGCTGACCATGTCAAGGATCGCGTCCAGCGGGACGTCTTTCAACAGCGCCGTTACCTTGCCATTGACCGGAATGGTGATCGGGCCGGATGGCTCGGGAGGCTGAGGCGGCTTGATTTGAGTCTGATTGCGTGCGCTTCTGGAGCGCCTGACAGGCTGGGGCGGCGCCGCCTGCAGCACCGTGGAGCCGGGAATCGGCGGGAGCCAGTGGTCCAGCGCTACGGTTCCTTCCAACTGCCCGCCCTGGTGGAGGCGCGCGACGATGGAGGAGATGATGAGCTGCTCCGGGTCGGCGTGAACACGGGCATCGAGTTGCACGTCCCGGGCCGTGACCCCGGTGCCGATGTAGGATGCTCCGTCTGCGTGAATGCCGCCATCGACGCGGAACAGGCCGTCGTCGCCCTGCGCCGTTATGTCAAGGCGCGCGATGCCTTGGGGCGCGAAGGGGTAGCCGGTGGTTGGTTCCAGCAGGCGCATGTCGAGCTCGCCCTGGGCCGCGGCCTGCCAATGCGGGCGGGTAAAGTCAGTGAGCGCGCCGGAGACGACTATTGAGCGCTCTCCGGCATCCTTGCTGCTGGCCGTCAGCCGAAGCGTGCGCAGGTAGGCCGCGGAGCGGGTCAGATCGAGAGTGGCCTGCACGAACCCGCTCACCCGCGGCGCGATGGGATGCGAGGCATCGCCCCTGGTGAAGTTCATATCGCGCGCGCCGAGCTCGATGCGGTAGAACTCCGGATTCTTGCCGTCCTTCCAGCCGGGTGTCGAAGACCGGTCGGCGGGCGGCGCGGTGTCTGCCGGGACATACATCAGGCGAAGGGCCACGTCGCTGGCAGCGAGATTCAACGGCTTCAAGCGATTCTGAAAGTCGAATGCTGCAGCGCGGTTTTCATAGTCGAGCGTTCCCTGGCGCACTCCGACGTGGCCGGCCTTGAGGTCGAAGAATGTGTCGAGCGCGGGCTTGCCCGGCTTGCGGCCCTTTCCCGGTCTTGGCTGGTTGGTTGAGCCGTCGGGGTAAACAATCAGGTGGAGCGCGGGGCGATCAATTTCCATATCGCGCAACTGGATGCGCGGGCTGAGGAATCCGAGGATGCTGAACTCGACGCTGAGGTGGTCCACGCGGGCGTAGGGCGCTTCGCCTCTGGCCTCAAGTCCGTGCAGGATGAGTCCGTCGGCCTCAGCCT
The DNA here is from genome assembly GCA_028876395.1 of Acidobacteriota bacterium. GTDB lineage: Bacteria > Acidobacteriota > Terriglobia > Terriglobales > Acidobacteriaceae > Telmatobacter. Next base: position 9,177 of record JAGWRX010000243.1, on the reverse strand, counting down.
GCAGGGCGAAGGGACGCCAGTGGAAGGAGGCAATCTCAACGCGGCCGCCTGTTGCCGTTTCCAGTTTTGCAATCAGCCATTCGCGAACCAGGTTAGCTGCAGCGTCGGAGTTGGCCAAGAAGGCGATGCCGAGGAGGGCGGCAGCAAGCAACGCGCCGATTCCGGCGGTGATCCAGGGACTGCGGCGCGGGCGGCGGCGGGCGGGCGGTACGGGCGTGATGGGCTCAAGCTCGCTCATTCTGTTGCCGCTCCTTGCTGGGCCGGGTTGGCGGCGGGCTCGAGCGCGGGGTCCAGCACCTCGATGTCGCCCTGCTTGCGGAGGTTGTCCAGCCAGTCGCTGAAGAGCACGTTGACCTGCTGCTGCAGGAGGATCTCCTCGATGCGCGGCTCGACCTGATCGAGCGGAGGGGCCTTTTCGCCGGCCGGGTATTGCGGCAGGAGCGTGTCGCGGTAGTAGGTCTCGACCTCACTGCGGGAGATGCTGATGCCCTGGCGGAAGCGCATCTCAATGAATCGCAGAATCTCAAGCCGGTTGCGGATGTAGGCCTCCACCCGCTCCTGTGTCAGGCGATGGCCGGCGAGGAAAGCCTTCCATCCGGCGTCGGTGGTGCAATTCTCGCTGGCGCAGGCGGGCAACTCCTTGCGCAGGGTGGTGAGGCGGGCTGCGACGTCTTCGTCAGTGGGCGCGGTGGCCTGAGCCTCCTCAGCGCGGATCTGCTGTTGAATGAGCGTGCGGCTGATGAGGCGCTGGAGCGCCGCACGGGGCGACTCGGAAATGCGCGCGGCGGTTCTGGGCTCCAGAACGGAAAGCCGGATCTCGTCGTCCACGTCGCTGGCCAGAATGGCCTGGTTGTTTACGACGGCCACCACGCGGTCAAGCACCACGGGGGATGCGGTCTGCGCGTTCTGCGCCAATGCAGGCGCCATTGCAGCAGCCAGGCACATGGCGAGCCATCCCTGCCAGACCCGGCGGGGAGCGGTCACTGTTCCGAAGCTGCGGCGCGCGGTCATCAGAAGGACTGCCCCAGGCTGAAGACAAAGTTGAAGTGGCGAGCCTCGCCGACATGAGGCGGCGCGGCGGGGTTGGAATAGTCCTCATTCACGGGAAAGATGGGCGGATTCATGGTGTAGCTGAAGTCCAGCCGGATGGGCCCCACGGGCGTATGGTAGCGCATGCCAAGGCCGGCGGCGTGGGCAAAGTAGTTGAAGCTGCACTCTCCTTCCCGCACGGTGGAAGTCTGCTGGCCGCCGGGCGGCGTGCCCAGAATCTTGCACTTGTCCCTTTCAGGCTGGCGAACCCTAAGGGCGGAGGCCCACGCATCGCCGGCGTTGGTGAAGACGTTGCCCATATCGTGAAAGACGACAAAGCTGACGGAATCGCCAAACCAGGGGAGTGTGGGCGGGGGCAGGCGCAGCTCCGTGCTGTTGACCAGCGCACCGGCTCCGCCAATCGGAAAGCCTGTATATGGATCGCGGGGGCCGGCCGCATTGATGGAAAAGGCGCGCAGCGAAGTAGGGCCGCCGGCGTACATGCGCTCGGGAAGAGGGATCAGTTCGTCCGAGGGGTTTCCATAGGCGCGCTCCTGGCCGTAGCGGGTATTGCGCGCCACGACAAGACGATCCTTATTGAAGCCGTAATAGCTGGAGTTCGACACATCGAGCCGGTTGAACTGCGCCTCCGAACCGAAGGCATGGTTGGAGAAAAACTCCTGAAAGCTGGAATAGGTGCCCCGGTGCGCGTCCAGGGGAGAGTCGCGGGTGTCTCGAATCCACGTAACGCCCGGCCCGGCCACGCGCACGGCCGCGGACAGAGACGGGATCTCGGGAATGCCCACTTGCAGGCTGCTGGCCGCCACCTTCACGCGGCGGAAGTCTATCTCATAGATGAATGTATTGGCTTTGGAGAGCGCCGATCCCGGAGTGTTAAAGTTTTCGGCCCATCGCATGCCGGCTTCCAGTTTGGAAGCAACGTAGGTTGTCACGTCCTGGCTGTTGGCGTAGCCGGCGGAGAGCGTCAGGCCGAAGTTCCTGTTGCCATGAAAATGCGGATTTTGGAAGAGCATGTTGACCTGTTGCTCCAGCAGGCCGTAGGTGCTCTGAATCGAGGCCGACTGTTCGCGGCCGAAGAGGTTGTTGCGGGTTACGTTGAACAGCACGCGGGGGCTGATTCCGGTTTTGCCGTTGGGATTGCATTTCTCGCCGCTGGCTATGGCGTTGCCGCAGTTGTTCTGGGGCGTTCCGGTCTGCGCCTCAAAGCCAAGGCCGTAGGTCAGCGCCCAGCGGCGCGCCTCGGTGGTCTGCACAAGGACAGTCTTGAAGGCCTCGCCGCCATTGGGGTTCTGGATGGCCGTGTTGACTTCGTTGAAGAGGGCAAAGTCGTAAAGATTGCGTTGCGTCTGCGCCAGCGCCGACTGGTTGAGAGGGTCGCCGGGATGCAGCGTAACGGCGCGGGCAACCGTATCAGGGCGCGTGTAATGCAGGCCGGTGAGCAGCACCTTGCGCACAAAAATCTGCTTTCCCTCGGTGATGTGGAACGTGACATCCATCTTGCTGGCGTCTTCCGCCTCCGACTGCAGCGACACGCTCACCTGCGCCTGGTCGAAACCGCGGCTCAGATAGTCGGTCATCAGGGCGTCACGATCGCCGGCCACGTTCTGGGGAGAAAACAGCTGCCCCGGCGACGTATTCAGCAGGGGGAGCAGCTTTGCCGCGTCCACGTTGTTGTTGCCCTCCAACTGGACCGCGCCCACGCGCTGCTGCTGGCCCTCGTCAATGTTGTAGACGATCGCGAGGCCTATCCCTTTGCGCGATGTCAGCGCCGTCTTGGCTTCCATCAGACTTGTCGCCGGCGTGATCTTCACCTTTGAAAAGCCGTTGTTCTGATAGACGGCGGTGAGGGCGCCGATGTCGGCGGTCACCAGCGCCTGGCTGTACAGGCCATGGCGGTCCAGAGTGTTGGCTGCGTGAACGCTCAGCAGGTCCCTGAGGGTGCCGGAGTCGAAGTAATGATTTCCCGCCACTGTCACGCGCACCACGCGGCGCCGCTGGCCCAGCGTCACGGTATAGACAATCACCACATCTTTCGCCGGGGCGGACTGGCGCCTGTGCTCGACCTTCACGTCGAAGTAGCCCTGCCGCTGAAAGTAGTCGCGCAGACGACGGCTGCCCTCGTTCAGCAGGTCCTCGTCCACGGTGCCTTCCTCAAACACGGGAATGAGGCGTTTGAGGCGGTCGCTGCTGACGTTTGCGCCCTCCACGCTCACCTTGACGACCGGGCCGCGGTTTGCCGAGAAACGAAAGCGCGTCTTGTCGGTGTCCGGCATGTAGGTCTGCGATTCGAGCTTGATTTCAGCCTCCAGCCGGTCATGCTTCTGATAGTGCTTCAGTACCCCGGCAAGGGCGCGGTTGGCTGTGTCGTGGTCAATGGTCGAGCCATCCCGCAAATGAGCATAACGCCGGAAATCCTCGGCGCTCATGCCCGCGTCGCCGGTCACCTCGACCCCATCCACCCGCGCGCGCGGACCTGAAACCACGTGGAAGGCGATATCGACCAGCTGCTCCTCGGGAAGCGGCGTAAGGACGTGGCTGATGACCGGCTCGTGGAAACCATTGTCCGCCAGCGCCTGGCGCATCTGTTCGAGAGCCCGGTCGAGCCTGGCCTGGGTGAAGCGCGTTCCCGAAGCGAGGCGGCTGGCATATTGAAGCTGCGTGTTGATCGTGGCGCCCTTGGCTCCATCCACGCTAACGGTCCCGATGAACATGCGCGGCGTGCCCTTGAAGACCAGGGCGACGCCATCGCCCTCGCGCGCGCCCTCGACATCGATGGTCTCGAAGAGGCCGGTGGCATACAACTGGCGCAGGCTTTGCGCGAGGCTCTGCTGGCTGAGAGGGGCACCGATGGCCTGGGCGAGGTGGTCCGGCAGCGGAGCCAGCCGGGCGGCTGCGACTCCCTCAAACGCAATGCGCCGAACCGGGAGGCCCTTCCAGGGGGAATCTGCATTGGAGCCGCCATCGCGTATCGGCTGGACCTTCCAGGCATCCGCCGACGCGGAATGGGGGGCATGCGCGGCGGAGGAAGAATCCTCAGGCGGGGCTGCGCCGGCGCGGGACTGGCCGTGGGCACTGCCTGTCGCGCCACCGCCGAAGACAAAACAGCCTGCCAGCAGGATGCTGAATGCGTACCGATAGCTCCTCTGCCCCGCCGGCATTGCCTTCAAAACCATATCTCCTGAAAACACAAGGAATAGCGTTGCGCCGCGCAAAAATCTGCTCCGGTTCAGAAATCCGCATGGCGCCGCTTCGGTCATTCCCTGCCCAAGCTCTGCCTTTATTGCCGCTGCACCTTATACTAACGAGGAATGAAGCCCGGCGCAGCAAGACCGGCCTCAAGGGCGGCCATTCCCAGTAAAGGAAGCCCATGCCACGTTCCAGTTCTCCGAAGTACACGGTGGATGCCCCAACGCTGGTGACCGCGCCAGGCGCGGAGACAGCGGCCCTGGCGCAAGATTCGCCGCCCGCCGCACAGGCGCCTGCCGCCCCATCTGCCGATGCAGAAATTCTGACCCTGGCGCAGGCGGGGGACCATCAGGCGTTCGCTCAGCTCTACTCGATGCACAAACGGCGCATCTACTCCCTGTGTCTGCGCATGGTGAACAATGTTGCGGAGGCCGAGGATCTGACGCAGGAGGCTTTTCTGCAACTGCACCGTAAAATTTCGACTTTTCGCGGCGACTCGGCTTTTTCGACATGGCTGCACCGGCTAGCCGTCAACGTGGTGCTGATGCACCTGCGGAAGAAGGGCCTGTCTCTGACGTCGCTGGACGAAGCGATGGAGCCGACGCACGATGAGGGGCCGGGACGCAGCTTCGGCGCTCCCGATCTCTCGCTGACCGGTTCAATCGACCGGCTGGCGCTGGAGCGCGCGGTGGCCGACCTGCCCGCCGGGTATCGGCTCATCTTCGTCCTGCACGACATAGAAGGGTACGAGCACAATGAAATCGCGAGCATGCTGGACTGCTCCATCGGCAACAGCAAATCGCAGTTGCACAAAGCCAGGCTCAAGCTGCGCGATGCGCTGCGCACATCTCACCGGAAGGAGGGGCTGCGATGACAGAGAAGCCTGAGGACATGACCTGCCAGGAGTTCCAGTCCCAAATGGCCGAGCTGATCGGCTCCGGCGAGGATGTCTCGAGCCATCCTCACCTGCAAACCTGCGCGCGCTGCCGGGCGCTGCTGGCCGATCTGGAGACGATTGCCGAGGCGGCCCGGCAGTTGCTACCCATCGAGCCGCCGAAAGAGGATCTTTGGGAGCGGATCGAATCCGCAATCAAGGAGGAAGAGAGCTCGGCGCGCCGGAAGTGAGAAGCCCGGTCACGGCACCGCGCCTCCGTCAGCCAGGCTGGCGGAGGCGTTCATCTTTTGACTGCGGCCGCCGATAAGCCTTTTTAGCTTCGATGCTTACGCTGAATCGCCGGGCGCTGCAATGAACCGGGCAAGACGCCTGGCGGCGGCCTCGCGCCAAAGTTTGTCAGCTGCCCTGCGAAGAATCGGGAAGGGGCGCCGGCGCTGCCGGGAGGAACTCCAGCGATGCGGTGGGCGTATTCACGGGGAGTACGGGTGCGGCGCGCGATGAGAAGAGGGCCGGAAGCACTTCTCTGAAACTTTTCGCATTCTGCGTGGTCTAATGTAGAAAAGTTGATAAGGGGACACTCAATGTCAAATCAGCCTACCATCCTGCCGCCGGCAACACCCAACGGGAAAGAGCCTTCGGGTCCGCGCCGCGTCCCGGTACTTCCAGTTCGGGATACGGTGCTGTTTCCGCATGCTGTTCTGCCGCTTACGGTTGGGCGGGAAAGCTCCATCCAGTTGATCGAGTCGCTGGGCGAGGAGCGGTCGATCGTGGTAACGGCGCAGCTTGACCCGAGGCTGGACATGCCGAAGCCCGGCGACATGCACGATGTGGGCACGCTGGCGACCGTACACAAGGTGGTTCGCATGCCCAACCAGAGCCGTTTTGTTTTTACGGAAGGTGTGGAGCGGGTGCGGCTGCTGCGCTATGTGCAGACGGAGCCGTTCATGGTGGCCGAGGTGGAGGTGCTGACGGAGACGGAGCCTGCGTCCACGGCGAGCGTGGAAGCGCTGATGCGCAACGTGGTGGGGCAGTTCCAGCAGATTGTGTCGGAGTCGCCGACGCTCTCGGACGAGTTGCGCACGATTGCGGTGAATATCGAGGACCCAGGCCGGCTGGTGGATTTTGTGGCTTCGTCGCTGCCGTTTCTGACGACGGTGGACAAGCAGTCGTTGCTGGAGACGCCGGCGGTCCTGGACCGGCTGGAGCAGTTGAACAAGCATCTGGCCAAGGAGCTTGAAGTGCAGCAACTGCGCACCAAGATCCAGAGCGAGGTGCAGGACCAGGTGCAGCAGACGCAGCGCGATTATTATCTGCGCGAGCAAATGAAGGCCATTCAGAAGGAGCTGGGCGAGCAGGACGAGGGCCAGCGGGAGGTGGAGGATCTGCGGCAGAAGATTGAGGCCGCGGGCATGCCCGAGGAAGTGAAGAAGGAGGCGCTCAGGGAGTTGAGCCGCCTTTCGCGGATGTCTCCCATGGCCGCGGACTATTCGTTGACGCGCAACTACATTGAGTGGCTGGCGGTGCTGCCGTGGAACAAGAGCACGGGCACGAGCGTGGATATAGCCAAGGCGCGGGAGATTCTGGATGAGGACCACTACGGGCTGAAGAAGGTGAAGGACCGCATTCTCGATTATCTGAGCGTGCTGGAGCTGAAGCCGGACATGAAGGGTCCGATCTTGTGCTTTGTGGGGCCGCCGGGCGTGGGCAAGACGAGCCTGGGCAAGTCGATTGCGCGGGCGCTGGGGAGGAAGTTCCAGCGCATCTCGCTGGGCGGCATGCACGACGAGGCGGAGATTCGCGGCCATCGGCGCACGTATATCGGCGCGCTGCCGGGGCAGATTATCCAGAGCATCCGGCGGGCGGAGACGAATGACCCGGTGATCATGCTGGACGAGGTGGACAAGCTGGGACGCGACTTCAGGGGCGATCCGGCGTCGGCGCTGCTGGAGACGCTGGACCCGGCGCAGAACAACACGTTCCGCGACAACTACCTGGATGTGCCGTTTGATTTGTCGAAGGTGCTTTTTATCACGACGGCGAACATGCTGGACCCGGTGCCTCCGCCGCTGCTGGACCGCATGGAGATTATTCCGCTGCAGGGCTACAGCGAGGAGGAGAAGGTACATATCGCCTTTCGCTATCTGATTCCGCGGCAGGTCAAGGAGAACGGGATCACGGAGGAGCAGATTGAGTTCCCTGAGGACTCTGTGCGCTATATCGTGAGGCACTACACGCGCGAGGCGGGGGTGCGCAAGCTGGAGCAGATGGTGGGCACGGTTTGCCGGAAGAAGGCACGTGAAGTGGTGGAGGGCAAGACGGAAAAGCTGGTGGTGACGCGGGAGACGCTGAAGGAGTTTCTGGGCGGCATCACGGTGCGCGTGGAGACCGAAGTGGCCGAGCGCGTGAAGCGGCCGGGTGTGGCCGTAGGGCTGGCGTGGACGCCGGCGGGCGGCGACATTCTCTTCATTGAAGCCAACAAGATGAAGGGCAAGGGTACCTTCATGATGACCGGGCAGATTGGCGAGGTGATGCAGGAGTCGATGCAGGCCGCGCTGACGTGGGTGCGGTCCAACGCGGCGCTGCTGGGCTTGACGGAGGACTTCAACAAGGAGATGGACCTGCATATTCACGTGCCCGCGGGGGCCATTCCCAAGGACGGACCTTCGGCGGGCGTGACGATCGCGACGGTGCTTGCATCCCTGTTGACGGACAGGGCTGTGCTGCCGCTGACCGCCATGACGGGCGAGATCACGCTGAGCGGCAACGTGCTGCCGGTGGGCGGCATCAAAGAGAAATTCCTTGCGGCGCGTCGGGCGGGCGTGAAGACCATCATTCTGCCCAAGGACAACCGCCAGGATGTGGAAGAAGACATTCCGGCGGAGATGCTGGAAGGCGTGGAGATTCACTATGCCGATCGCATCGAGGATGTGCTGGCCGTGGCGCTGCCTGAGCTGAAAATCAAGCCTGAGATGCAGCCCGTCGTGGAGGAGCCCGCGACGACGGCCGCGTAAGCGCGCGGTTGAAGCCGAAGGAATACGGGCGATACGCCACCGACTGTTTGGCCGCCTGCGCGTCTAACTGACCGCAGGCGGTATTCTTTTTCTTATGATTCAGGTGCATGTGCTCGCCTTTGGCGTGCTGAAAGATTCGCTCGGCTCGGATGCGATTCCGGTGGAGCTACACGATGGCGCGACGGTGGCAGGTCTGCTGGCGCAGCTCGGCGAGAGGCATCCCGCCGCGATGCTGCGCGGGATTGCCGTGAGCGTGAACGCGGAGTACGCCGCGGCGTCGCAGGTGTTGCGCGCGGGGGACGAGGTGGGTCTGCTACCGCCGGTGTCGGGCGGCGCGCCGGAGACGGAGCCGGTTTTTACCAGGCTGACCCGCGAGCGAATTGACGCGGACAAGCTGGTTGCGGCGGCCAAGCGGGGCGAAGATGGCGCCGTGGTGGTGTTTGACGGCATCGTGCGCAACAACTCGCGCGGGCGGCAGACCCTGCATCTGGAGTACGAAGCGTATGAAGAGATGGCCGCGAAGCAGATGAACGAGCTGGCGCGGGAGGCGCTGGGCAAGTTTGGCGTGCGGCATGTGGCGATTGTTCATCGGCTCGGACGGCTGGTGGTGGGAGAGACCAGTGTGCTGATTGTGGTGGCTTCAGCGCACCGCGCGCAGGGCTTTGATGCCTGCCGCTGGCTTATCGACACGCTGAAGAAGACCGTGCCCATCTGGAAGAAGGAAACCTTTGTGGATGGCGCGGTGTGGGCCGATGGCGAGCCTTTTCCCGCGGGGCTGGGCGTCGCCGGGCCGGAGAAAACGCATGGCGCGTAAAGGGTTCAAGTTTCCAGGTCTCACAATCGAGGTCTGGGGCACCCAACTGGTAGCCGCGCGATGGGCCGTGTGGCTGCTGGCGGCGTGCATGGCTGCGAGCCTGCCGGCGCAGGACGTGACCCTGCGCATGGATGTAAAGCTGGTGACGCTGTTTGTGAACGTGACGGACCAGAACAGCGCGATTGTTGGCGGGCTGACGCGCGAGGATTTTGCGATTGCGG
>JAGWRX010000242.1 GCA_028876395.1 Acidobacteriota bacterium | reverse complement strand
CCAACGGTGCCGCCGCGATGATCGGCACCAGGGTGTCGATGGCCTTGTTCACCGCCGAGCCGATCGCCCCAGAAGAACTGTCCACCTGCTCCAGTGCAGGGGAGAGCCTTTCCAACAGGATGACGGCTCCTTCCGCGGCAAGGACAGGATCCTTGCGGGCCATCGCCCTGATCTCGGAGACGGCCTCCTTGATACGCTGGATCGGCAGATCCGACCGCCAGCCGAATGCGCCACGGCGGAACTTCGGTGCGAACTGCCAGGCGTGCTTGGTCAAGGGCTCTTTTCTGTTTGTCGCCAAAATCTCCGATCTCCTTCAGTCGTCGCCGACCGGCTCCATCGCTACGGGCGGATCATGGCGAGCATTACCGCCCGTAGTCGTCACCGACTAGGCATCTGCTTCTCCCGCCCCCGCCCGCGATACCTGCTGTGCCATCCTAGCCTTCTCGAGGACCGCGGCTACCGACAAGCTGGCGACGCAGAAGACGAACCACAGGCCCAGTTTCCACCCCACTGGTTTCTGGATCAGGACCGTGAAGGACACGGCGTTGACCAGTTTGATGAGCACGATCAGCAAAGCCCTGGGATCATGACGCCATGCATGCGCAACGCGGGCTCGCATGGCATCTACCAGTTCGTCTCGCTGCACATTTCTCGCCATGCCTTACTCCGAATGACCGAGGCGAATCTGGATTCCCCCGCCACCGCCTTCGTGGCGTGCAATGTCGTCCTTGGTCCCTGCCGCGCGCCCGAGCCCGTCTTTCATCACGTGCCATGGGGATTTGCCTTCCTCCCCCTTCTCGCCTGCTTGCGTTCCTGCGTCACTGGCTCCCGCTCCAGTCGGCAAGTTCGGTGCGCCCAGCGAATCCGCACCACCAGTTGCCGGAGCCGTCGGACTGGCACTGGAAGAAGCCGCTGACGCGCCTGCGCCACTTTGTCCATCCTGCTTGAACCGCGCCGACGCCGAGCTGGAGCTGCCCATGCGGCCGGTATCCGCGACCGCCTTGGAAGGCGCGCCAGAGGCCGGAGCAGGACTGTCTGGCGCACCCCTTATGCCGTCAACGGCGTCCGTCGGACCAGTGCCCAGCTTCGATCCGCCAACGCTTCCGGCTGGCGTGCCGCTGGCCCCTGTCATGGCCCCGAGAGACGCGAGCTTGTCGGCACCGCCAATCCCGCCAGCGGCCGCGCCCGAACCACGAGACCCCGCGCCCACGAGACCGGCGAGCTTGTTCAATCCTCCCTGAGCAGCACCGACAGCCCCGGCATAGCCTGCGACTGCTGCAGCGCCTGCGCCGGCCACACCACCGGCAACGCCAGCTGCAGCGCCCATCGTGTTGCCCAGGCTCATGCTGGGTGAGCCATTGAGCATGCTGCTCGCGATGCCCGGGACCGTGACGCCCATGGCACCGTACACCAGCGAGGACACGCCGATGGCGATAGGCGCCTGCAGGGCGAATGTGCCTGGGTTCGTGGCATACCCATTCAAGACCGTGATCCAGCCATCCGCCAGAGATTGGCCAAGCCCGGTGATGAGGTACAGAACGAAGAGCTTGATGCCAATGCTGAAGGCGTAGCCGAAGTACTTTTCCGCAAAGGGCTGCGTCCACTTGCTGCCGTTGAACCCCAGCAGCAAGGCTCCGCCGCCGATGATGAGGTAACTCTCAACGTTGGTGATCAGGATCTGCACGGCTAGAAGCGCGTAGGCAGCCATCACCATGATGGATGCAAGGGCCGTCCCCAACAGGTAGGCGACCGAATCGAACGGGTGAAAGAACGAACTCACCTTCCCCTCCGCCGTCCACATGGCGTTGGAAATCCGGAACCCCTGGCCAAACACCGTCGATGGGTCCAGTGCCGGGGATGCCGAGGCGGGCGACGCCGCCCCCACCGAACTGCCCGCGCTCTTGAAGCTGTTGATGATCAT
>JAGWRX010000017.1 GCA_028876395.1 Acidobacteriota bacterium | reverse complement strand
GGCGATCGGGCCTTTGGCGATGACGAGGCGCTTGCGTGTGGCATGGCTCGTCTCGACGGTGAAGAAGTCATGGTGATCGGTAACCGCAAGGGCGGCACCACCAAGGAGCGCGTGCGCCGCAACTTCGGCATGCCGCATCCCGAGGGCTACCGCAAGGCTCTGCGCTGCATGAAAATCGCCGAGAAGTTTGGCCGGCCCGTCATCAGCCTCATTGACCTGCCGGGAGCCTATCCCGGTCTCGGCGCGGAAGAGCGTGGCCAGGCGGAGGCCATTGCGCGCAACATCCTTGAGATGTCCCGCCTGCGCGTGCCCACCATTTCCGTCATCAGCGGCGAAGGCGGATCGGGCGGTGCGCTGGCTCTGGCCGTCAGTGATCGCGTCCTGATTCTTGAGAACGCCCTCTACTTCGTCATTACGCCCGAGTCCTGCGCAGCCATCATGTGGCGCGATGCCGCCCACAAGCAATTGGCCGCCGAGGCCATGCGCATCTCCGCTCCCGAGGTCGCCGCTCTCGGCTGCGTCGACGAAATCATCCGGGAGCCGGAGGGTGGGGCGCATACCGACCACGAGACCGGCGCGGGCCTGCTCGGCACCGCGCTCAAGAAGCATCTCGCCCAGTTGAAAGCTATTCCGATGGACAACCTGGTGGCGGCCCGGCAGGAAAAGTTCCGCAAGATCGCGCAGTTCTATACGGAAGGTTAGCCCTCGTGGAGCATCGGCACGTGACGCAGCTTGGCAGGGTGAACGCGGTTCCCGGCTCGCAAGGGATGGATTGCCGCTTGCCGCGCCGCGCCTCGGCCGGGGGGCGCCGATGAGCACAGCCCAGGTCTTTGGCGGCCGCATGCGCTCCTACCTCGAGTTCGTGACCGCAATCCTCTACTTCTTCATGGTGCGCGCGTTTGCCCATCGCAGCGCGGATGCCTGGGCAAGTGAAGTCTGGTCGCCGCTGATCGCCCAGGCCATGATTTTGTTTCTGCTCGTCACGGGCTATGCGCTTTTTGGATACATGCTGGACGGCCAGCAGCGTCCCATGGGCCAGCAGGGCTTGCCCGCGCGCCCCGGCTGGAAAAGCGAAGCCGGTCTCGGGCTTGCCATTGGCTGGGCAGCCGCTGTGCTCTGCGTGCTGCCGCTTACCGTTGTGGGCGGCATCGCAGTTGTGCTCAGAACGGATCTCTCATCCTGGGGATGGCTGATTGCCGATGCGGGCTATTTCGCTCTGGCTGCAATGGCGGAAGAGGTTGCCTTCCGCGGCTATGGGTTCCAGCGATTTGTCCAGAGCGTTGGGCCTGTTGCCGCGTCGCTGGGATTCGCCGCTCTCTATGCCATCGTGCAGGGGCTGCGCCCTGGCGCCAGCATGATCAGCATCACGGTCGCGGTGGTCTTCAGCCTGGCGCTCTCCACTGCCTATCTGCGCACCAGGGCACTCTGGGTCAGTTGGGGCCTGAATTTCGGATGGAAGGCGAGTCGAGCTCTCATCTTTGGCCTTGCCGTCAACGGAGTCAACAGCCACTCCTCGGTCGTCGAGGGCAATCCCATGGGGCCCTTCTGGATTACCGGCGGCGGCTATGGCATGGAAGGCAGTTGGGTGGCGCTCGTCGTGATGCTCGCGGCGTTCTTCGCCGTTTTCCGTGCCACGCGCGAGCTGGACTTCCGCTACAACGCGCCAGTCATCGTCCCCGGCGGAATCCCCGTGGACCTGGACGCCGCCTCGCGCCGCCAGCATGAGGCCGCGATGGGGCCGGCGGAGGCCGCTTCTCCTGCCCTGGTGCAGATCCTACCCGTCGCTGCACCGCCCGCATCCGTAGAAAGCGAAAAGACTTCGACGGAGCAGCCGGAAAAATCGCAGTGATTTTCCACGCACGCCCGGCATCTCTGCTGCAGTCTGCTCAAAACAATTTTGTACTTTCCCCTTGAACACAACTGCCGTTTGCGCAATCCTTAACTCATCCATGGGAGGGTCCCATGATGCGGCTATCTCCATCTCCAAGGGCTTACACCGCCGAAGCTCCGCCTCAAAATGCACGTTGGATCACTGGTTTGCTGTGCCTCGCGGGCCTCTGTTCGCTTGCCGCACTGCTTTCCGTGCCCCAGGCCGCAGCCCAGGCCATCACGATCGACAGAAACGGCAACGCCAGCACCGCCGGACAGACAGTGCCCATTGACCGGCGCTTCGCCCAGGTCCAACCCACGAATGTCCCCTTGGATTCCGCTCCGCTTGACGCCAAAACCCGCCTTGATCTGATACGAGCCCTGCAGGCAGAGCAGGGCTTTGCCATGCGCCCGTTCCCCGGCGGCCACAAGGGCCTCACGCTGGAGGCGAATGGAAAGCTCAATCCCGCCGGCCAGGCTTATGTAGATTTGGTTGAGAACGTGGGCGTCAGCGCCAAGCCCGGAGACCGGTTGGTTGTGACCGATGTCAAAGTCGAGCGGTCCAAGATTATTTTTGAGCTGAACGGCGGTCCGGATCTCAAGCATCGCTTCCTGCGCCACATCGAGCTGGGGCCGGGGCCGTACACCGCCCCCATCATTCAGGACGACGGCACCCTGCCCACCGGCTCGCGCCTCACGCTCACCTTCAAGGACCGCGTGCCCATGCTCACCAATAAGCAGGTCATGGCGCTGCTGGCGCCCCTCATCTCGTTTGAGGTGAAGACGCCCATCCAGGCATTTACTGACACGCTGCCCCCCAGACTCAAGGCGGCCATCCTCAATCACCAGGTCATGGTTGGAATGAGCACCGACATGGTCCTCTTTGCCAAAGGACAGCCGGAGCGCAAGGTCCGCGAGATGGACGGGCAGATGCCCTTCGAGGAGTGGATCTACGGCAGCACGACCAGGAATGTGGAGTTCATCCGCATCAACGGCAATCGCGTAATCCGCGTCGAGATTGCAAACGTCGGCGAGAAGCCCCAGATCTTCACCACGGACGAGGTCGAAGGCATGATGCGCACCGATGGTTCGCCTCTTGAGGCTGGCAATCCGCCCAATGTCCACACCGTCCAGCTGGGCGACGTCGAGCGCAACCCGGACACCCAGGCCCCGGCCGCTCCGCCCTCTCTGCGGGACCCCGGCGAAAAGCTGCCGAACGACAGCACACGAGTCGGAGTGATGCGGCCCGTGCAGTTCCCCAAAGAGAAGCCCGACAAGGACAAGACTGATCCGCCGCCCGCCTCCGGCCAGACTCCTCAAGCCGCCACGCCGCCCGCCAGCGTGCAGCCCCCGCCTGCCGACGCGTCCCAGCAGACTCCGGTCAACCCGGGCTCAGGCACCGCGCAGCCCCAGTAGGCCGGCCAACGAGGGTTTGATGTAAACTGGGACCAGCGAGTCCAGCTTCCTCCCGGCAAATTTCTTGCAGCAAGAGGTGAGTGAATGACCGCGCCGTTGAAGCCGCGAGCAGCGATCCTGCGCGCGTGAGCAGAGACACCCCAACAAGGAGATACTCCAGAACCCATGGCCAAAATTGCCAAAACCGGTGACCGCAAGAAGGTAATGGACACGACGAAGTCCACAGACTGTCCGAAGTGCAGCAAGCCGACGCGCATCGTCAAGCGCGTAAAGGACCGTGAGCGCGGGATTCCTGGCGGAGTCTATATCTCGTGCTCTGTCTGCGACTTCTACGAGAAACTTTAAGCTTCAGTTGAAGTTCTGACGCATGCGATAGCCCGGCATTCCGCCGGGCTTTTCTGCGTCTGCGCTTCAGTCGTGCAGCGCTACTGCCATCTCGCGCAGGATCGCCTCCGCTGCTGCTGCCGGATTCGGCGCCTGGGTAATCGGACGGCCCACCACCAGGTAGCTGGCCCCCTGGCGCAAAGCCGCTGCTGGCGTAGCCACGCGCTTCTGGTCGCCAATGTCCGCTCCGGCTGGACGGATACCGGGAATCACGAGTACGCCTTCGGGCCCCGTGAGTCCGCGCAGCGCCTGCACCTCCTGCGGTGAGCAGACGAAGCCGCGAATCCCCGCATCGAGCCCCATCCGGGCCAGCAGCTCCACCTGTTCGCCTGGAGAGCGATCCAGCCCGGCGGCCTTCATCTGCGCCGGATCCATACTGGTCAGTACGGTCACAGCCAACAGCTCCGGTGGATCGGCCAGAGGCGCAAGAGCCTCCCGCGCCGCGGCCAGCATCGCGGGCCCGCCCAGCGCATGCAGGGTCATCATCCCCACGCCCAGCGCTGCCGCCGAACGCGCCGCGCCCGCCACGGTGTTGGGAATGTCATGGAGCTTCAGGTCAAGGAAAACGCTGTGGCCCCGCGCCACCAGCGGCTCCAGAACAGCGGGACCGGCGGCGACAAACAGCTCCAGCCCCACCTTGAACCACTGGCAAGTATTTTCAAGGCGGTTCACCAGTTCGAAGGCGCTGCGCGCGTCGGGCGCATCGAGAGCCACAATAAGGCGTTTGCGGGCTTCTTCCACAGGGTCCGGCCCCGTGGCGCGGGCAGGCGAGAAGGTAGGTTTCAGCCGCTCTGGGATGGGCATACCCAAATCCTACTGCATGTCCGGCCGGCATGGCTTACAGCAGTTTTCCAACTGCTGCAAGCAGGGGTATTTGCCGCTGGGGGAGTGTTTTCAATGCAACGCCCGCCCTGCATCATGCGGGCGGGCGCAGTTGAATTGGAGAACAGCTCTAGGCTTGCGCCGCCTTGGCTTCGGCGGTGCTGCAGCCCCCCAGGCGGGCCTGGTCCTGGGCTGGCAGAAAGCGGCAAAGGTATGCGATGGGGTCGCCCGAGTCAGCCATCTGCCGCAGGTGATATTTCCACACATCGGGCTTGGTCGTGCGCCGGGTGAACGGCTTGCGCGTCACCTGAACCACCTCGCCCTTGCCATTCACCCGCGGGTAGGTGATCGAGGGCACTCTGAAGCTGATGGATGTGCCCGTCCTCCAGAAGCACTGTGCAAAATCATGGGAAAACAGCAGCCCATAGTGGCGGCCTTCGGTTGCGAGCATGGCGATCGCTCGTTCGGTGCCTGGCCACTCGGGCTGAATATTTGCCTGAAACCAGTGCCGGAACTCGAATCCGTTAAACTGGGCTTGATTCAGCAGAAGTCTCAGCAACTCAATACGGTTCATCGCACCATTCCTTTACTGCGGTTGATCGTCGAAGGTTGGTGTCCTGCAAGTAAATGCAAGGGGAGGGCCTCAACATGAGACAGCTTTCTATTGCTCATAAACGTCAAACGGGGTGAGTTTTCATTTCGCTGCCGGAAGATTTTCTGGCGAGACTCCCCTGGCCGCCTGTTCCGCGCGTGTCCGGCGGTCTTTTTTTCACTGCATCTGGTGCGCAGCGACAACATGGCCCCACAGGAAAGCAAAGGAGAGGGCAGATTGAAGAAAGCATGGTTCCAGGCGCGCATTCTCGGATGGGCAATCATCCTGCTGGGTGCAGCCGCCGGGTGGGGCGCAGGGGTGCGGACCAACCCCCTGAACGAAGACCCGCTGGTGCGTGACGCCTATGATCGCTTCTACAACCTGGACTATCCGGGCGCGGTCGAGCGTTTCGAGCGCGTCTATGCGAAGCATCCGGGCGACCCGCAAGCCACGGCGCTCCTCTTGAATGCGGTCATCTTCCAGGAGCTCTACCGCCAGGACCTGCTGGATACAACCTTCTACGCCACCGACGGTTTCTTGAGCGGCAAGCACGCCACGCAGGAAGATGCCAAAACGCGCGATCGAATCTCGGAGCTGACCGACCAGGCAGTCCGGGAGGCCGACCGGCGTCTGGACAGGAATCCCAACGATATCGACGCGCTCTTTGCCCGCGGCTGGGCGCGCAGCCTTAAATGTGCCTACGTGGCCATGGTAGAGCGGGGGTTTGGCGCCGGATTCCGCCTGGCATCCAAGGCCAGGGAAGACGAAGAGCGTGTGCTGCAGATGGACCCCAACTATGTGGACGCGAAGCTCGTGGTCGGCGTCTACCAGTACGTCGTGGGCGCGTTGCCCTTTCCTTTCAAGCTGCTCATCGGTTTTGCCGGCATTACCGGTTCCAAGTCCAGAGGCCTTGAACTCCTGCGCGACGCGGGAGCCCGCGGCGTTATCACCAGCGTCGAGGCGCGAACCGTGATCGCCCTCTTCCTGCGCCGGGAGTCGAAGTATCAGGAAGCCATCGAGGTGGTGCGCGGCCTCAAGGCACAGTACCCGCGCAACTATCTCTTCTGCCTGGAAGAAGCCAACCTGCGCAAGGATGCGGGCGAGGGGATGCGCGCCGTCGATGCCTACCGGGAGATTGTTGCCGACAGTGCCAGGCCCGGTTATTTCGTCGACGCGCGGCTGCAGCTCACCTACTTCGGCCTCGGTGAAGCGCTCCGGGGCCAGAGGCACTATGCCGAGGCCGCCCAGTCCTATGAGCAGGCTTCCTCCTCGCCCGGCGTCGGTCCCGAACTCAAACTGCGCTCGCTGCTGGCGGCCGGCCAGTGCCGCGACCTGAATGGGCAGCGCCATCAGGCCATTGATGATTACTGGGCCGTGATCAAGGCCGGCCGCGACACCTCCCGCGCCGATGCGGCAAGGAAGTACCTGCGCAATCCCTATCGCGGTGATTAGCGCCGCTTTCTCGAACGCCGCCAGCAGGGAACTGCTGCGATTTCCCGCGCGTATATGTACCATGAGTCTGGTGGTTCCGGAGGGTCCGGTCATGGCGCTTTATTGTCACCGTTGTGGAACAGCTTTGCCGTCGGGAGCGCGCTTCTGCTCGAACTGCGGATCGGTTGTGGCCTCGGCCGCGCCTGCCCAGGGCCGGCACCTCGTTCGCCCCCGCGCAGGCCGTCAGATTGCCGGTGTCTGCCTGGGCCTGGCGCAGGCTTACGGCTGGGATGTAGCCTTGGTGCGCGTCCTGACGGTTGTCGGTTGCCTGTTCACCGGCGGATTGGTGGGCGTGGCCTACCTGGCCGCGTGGGTTGGCATCCCGGAAGAGCCCCTTGTCACTCCGGGAGCGTATCCTCCTGGAGTATGAGCGGTACATACCAGTCGGACGGCGCAACCCTCGCTTATCGCGACACCGGCACGGGTTTGCCGGTAGTCTTTCTGCATCCAACGCCCCTTGATCATCGATATTGGCAGCCTCTCGTAGCGCACCTCCGCGGCGTGAGAGCCATCGTGCCTGACCTGCGCGGTCATGGCGGTTCGGAGCTGGGCGATGACCTCCCCGTGGGCGCCTTCGAACGCGTTCCAGACGCTCCCGTGCTGACCATGGCGCAACTGGCCGCCGATATTCTTCGTCTCCTCGATCATCTTGCCCTGCCCGGCGCAGTCTTTGCCGGCTGCTCTATCGGCGGCTATGTGCTCCTTGAACTCTGGCGCACAGCGCCGGACCGCATTCGTGGTCTGG
The DNA here is from genome assembly GCA_028876395.1 of Acidobacteriota bacterium. Lineage (GTDB taxonomy): Bacteria > Acidobacteriota > Terriglobia > Terriglobales > Acidobacteriaceae > Telmatobacter. The sequence continues at coordinate 5,624 of JAGWRX010000017.1, read as the reverse complement.
CCTTCATCTGCTCCAAGCCGCAGCCGGACGCCGAAGCCAACCTGACCAAACGGGCCGCCACCATCGCCCAGGCCCGCGCCGGAGGAAGCGCCGCACTCTTCGACGGCATGGCGCAGACCCTCATCGGCGCAACCGCGCGCGAGCGCCGGCCCGAGATTGTGGCCGAGTTGCAGGCCCACATGACCCTTTCGCCGGAGGCGCTTGTCGCCGTACAGGCAGGGTTGGCCACGCGTCCGGACGCCGTGCCTGCCGTCGCCACTATTAACGTGCCCGTGCTGGCTGTCGCCGGTGGCGAAGACCCCGCCATCACCCCCGCCGAGATGGAAGTCTTTCGCGCCGCGCCCGGCGGCTGCGACTTCCACCTGCTGACCGATGCCGGACACTTTGCCGCCTATGAGCAACCGGAGAAGGTAGCGGAGATCTTCGCCGCGTGGCTCGGCAAGCTGCGCGACTGACCGCCTGCCCGCGTTTTGCAGAAGATTGCGTTGGAATGCTGTACCCTCAAAAGAGCGCCATATCCCACTGGAAGCTCATCTTGACCACAAATCCAGCACCATCGACGCGTCCTTTTCATCATCTACAGCGCCACGGCGCTCTCTACTGCGGCAAGGTTTCGCTGGAAACGCTTGCCCGCCGATACGGCACGCCGCTTTACGTCTACTCGGCCGATCAGATTGCCGAGCGCCTTCAGCTCTTTCAGCAGGCGTTCGCGGGCCGTGACCACCTGGTCTGCTATGCGGTCAAGGCCAACTCCGCTCTTGCCATTCTTAAGCTGATGGCAGATCGCGGAGCCGGGTTCGACATCGTCTCCGGCGGAGAACTGGAGCGCGTCCTCGCCGCTGCGCCTGAGGCCGTGGACCGCGTGGTCTTTTCCGGAGTAGGCAAAACAGCCGCCGAGATGGACCGCGCCCTGGAGGCCGGAATTCTTGAGTTCAACGTCGAAAGCGAAGCGGAGCTTGAACTGCTTGCCGCGCGTGCCCGCAGGCTCAAGCGCAAGGCGCGCTTTGCCCTGCGTGTGAATCCGGACGTGTTTGCCGAGACGCACCCCTACATCTCCACCGGCCTGCGCGAGCACAAGTTCGGCATCGACATTCGCCAGGCGCTCCGAATCTACCAGAGCGCGGCGGGCAACCGCTGGCTTCAGGCGCATGGCGTCAGCGTCCACATCGGCTCGCAGATTCGCTCTGCCGACCCCTTTGGTGCGGCCATGGAGCGCGTCAGCAAGCTGGTGCGGCAGCTCAGCAGCGCGGGCATGGCCCTCAAAGCCGTGGATGCGGGCGGCGGGCTGGGCATCGACTACCACGGCGGCAGCTTCGACCCCGCCGCCAAGGTGCGCGAATATGCAGCGGCCGTTCAAGGCGCGCTGGAGGGCTTTGAGGGCACGCTCCTTCTCGAGCCGGGCCGGTTTGTCGTTGCGCAGGCCGGTGCGCTCGTGGCCCGTGTGCTCCAGGTCAAGCGCAACGGCAAAAAGACCTTCGTCGTCACAGACGCGGCCATGAACGACTTGATCCGCCCCGCGCTCTACCAGGCCCATCATGAGATTGTTCCGGTAAAGCTGCGCACAGGCCGCCCCCGCGTCGTGGACGTGGTCGGGCCCGTCTGTGAGTCGGGAGACTTCTTCGCCCGCGACCGCAAGCTCCCGCCTATCGAGCCCGGCGACCTGGTTGCCCTGCTCGACGCCGGAGCCTACGGCATGGCGCAGAGTTCGAACTACAACACGCGCATGCGCCCTGCCGAGGTGCTCGTCGAGGGCGCAAAGTCCCGGCTCATTCGCCGCCGCGAGACCATGGCCGATCTGCTTGCCCCTGAGTTGCTTGCGAAACCCGGCTGATTTCCCCGCGAAAACTGCAGATTGAAACTCGCGCGCCTGCCACCCCGTCCTGATAAGGTGTTGCGCGGAGGAATTTATGATGCAAATTCGTATGCGGGCGGTGTGTGCCATGGCGGTTGCGGCGCTCGCGCTCGGGCTTTCTGCTATGGCTCATGCCGACTCCCTCAAGGTGAAGACCGGCGAAGGCCGGGTTCAGGGCAAGACAATCAACGAGGGCAAGGTGCGAGCCTTTCTCGGCCTGCCCTATGCCGCTCCGCCGGTCGGCGACCTGCGCTGGAAGGCGCCCGAGCCCCCGGCCAAATGGAAGGGTACACGCGCCGCAACGGAGTTTGGAGCGCACTGCGCGCAGGGGCGCGTCTTTGACGACATGATCTTCCAGGACAGCGGTCCCAGCGAGGACTGCCTCTTCCTGAACGTCTACACGCCCGCCAAAGCCAAGGGCAACAGCAAGCTCCCCGTCATGTTCTGGATTCACGGCGGCGGCTACTCCGGTGGCGCAAGCTCTGAGCCCCGCCACAACGGCGACTTTCTGCCGCTGAAGGGCGTAGTGCTCGTCACCATCAACTACCGCCTGGGCGTCTTCGGCTTTCTGGCCACAGCCGACCTGGCCAAGGAAGCCAACGGTTCGTCCGGAAATTACGGGCTGATGGACATGGTGGCCGCCTTGCACTGGGTCAAGGACAACATCAAAGGCTTCGGCGGCGATCCCAACAACGTGACCATCTTTGGCGAGAGCGCCGGCTCGTTTGCGGTGAGCACGCTGATGGCATCGCCCATGGCGCAGGGACTCTTCCAGAAGGCCATCGGTGAAAGCGGCGCCGCATTCAGCGACGTGCTGCCCACCGACACGCTCGAAGCGCGCGAAAAGAAGGACAGCGTCTGGGTCGATTCCCTGGGCGTCAAGTCGCTCGCGGAACTGCGCGCCATTCCCACCGACAAGATTCTCGACTCGACCAAGGGCAAGGGGATGAATGGCTTTGCACCGGACATCGATGGCCGGCTGCTGACCGAGCCGGTGCCAGCCACCTATGCTGCCGGCAAGCAGGCGCATGTTCCGCTGCTCGCAGGTTGGAATCGCGACGAGGGCAGCTTCATGGCCATGCACGGCATGACCGTGGACCAGTGGAAGCAGATGGCCGACGGCCTCTTCAAGGATCGCGCTCCGGAGTTTCTCAAGCTCTACCCCGGAGACACGGACGCCCAGGCCCTGCGCTCCGCCATCGACTACGGCAGCGACTCCTTCATCGCGTTCAGCACCTGGAAGTGGCTCGAGGCAGCTCGCAAGACCGGCGACTCGCCCGTCTATCGCTATCACTTTGAGCTGGCGGCACCGCCCAGCAAGTTCCATCCCGGCTCGTTTGTCTTCCACTCCGACGACATCGAGTACGTCTTTGGCACGCTCGCCACCCGGCCCGGCTCCGTTTGGCGCCCCGAGGACTGGAAGCTCAGCGACGAGATGATGACCTACTGGACCAACTTCGCCAAGACCGGCGATCCCAACGGAGCGGGGGTGCCCGAGTGGCCGAAGTTCGGTAACGGCGACGAGCTCATCCATCTCGACAGCACCATCACCTCCGGCCCGGACACGCTGCGCCCCCGGTACGAGTTCCTTTCGCAGGGCATGCCGCGGTTCCGCATGCAATAATCCCGCAGGCAGCAGAAATGCAGAAAGGGCCGCTTGAGAGCGGCCCTTTCTGCATTTTGTCCTGACTGCCGCTCGTGCTGGCTGCAGCGGAATATCGACTTGTGGAGCGTTTTACTGATTCGCGCCTGAGGCTGCCGTGAAACCGGCTGCCTGCGTTGAAGGAATCGTGCTGATCGGCGGCGGGTCGTTGAACGAAGCATCCTTTGCATTGATGGCTTCGGAGTAGTCCGGGCCAAGGCCGAGCTTCTTCAGCGCGCGCGAGTCGGGCGTCAGCTTCGTTTGCCAGCCCTGGTCGGCCTGGAACTTCCGCATCGCGTCCTGCGTTGTCGAGTCCCAGCTGCCCGTGGCTTCGCCGCTCATGTAGTGCTCGCGTATCAGCGCCTGCTGAATCTCCGTCACGCGCGAGGTCTCAATGGCCTGCTGACCGCGAACGCGGCGCGACTTCTTCTTCTTTGACGCCTTGTGGGTCTTGTGCGTCGTGTGACCGCTGGCAGGCGCGCGGTGAGAATGCGTGGCAAAAGCGGGAGACGCAAAGAGGGCCGTCGACAACACTAGAGCCAGACTTGCTCGAAATGAAAGCACGCTGGTTTACCTCTGCAGATAGAACTTATAGGAACGTACCCATTAATTTTACCGGAGTGTAACAGCACACGCCAGCAAAAAGCCTCGCCCGAGCGGCCGGGGTACAGGTACTTCAGTACAGCATGGTCCGGTGCCCTTAGCCTTTTCTCGCTTGTTTTCTTCGCCTTACGTTCCCACCTCAGGCAGGGAACCGGCACCAGAGCAAAAAGCAAAATAAAGGGGCGTGGAGCAGTCGGATGCCGCTCTACGCCCGTCTTCCAGCGGCTGGGCTATTGCAGCGTGCCGCCGATGTAGTTGATGCCGTCGCTGGGGCGGCGCGGGTCCATGATTTCAAACACCACATCGTCGCCGGTTTTCAGCTTGCTCACCACGGCGTCGTATTCCGCCTTGGTCCCGGTCGGCTGCTTGTTAATGCGAATGATGGCAAGGCCGGGCTGAAGTCCCTGCAGGTCGGCAAACGACCCCGTGCGAACCGATTGGATGATCACAGCCGGCGAGTGCAGCTTGTCCGCGGTTGCTGGTGAGGCCTCGCGGACCACGATGCCCAGCTTCGCTTCGCCCGCGTCGCCTTGCTCTTCCGGCGCGGCGCTGGCTTCCTGCGACCCCAGATCGGCAAACACCTTGTCGCGGTCGCCTATCGTCACCGTCGTGTCAGCCTGCTTGCCGTCGCGCAGATACCCGATGCGGGCCGTCGATCCGGGTCTGCGGCTGGCGATCTCGTTCACCAGGTCGTCGCCGTCCTTCACCGCGCGGCCATCAATCGTGGTGATGATGTCGCCCGCCTTCAGGCCGGCCTTGTCCGCCGGACCCCCGGCGCGAACCTGCTGCACCAGCACGCCATTCTTGAAGCCGTAGACGCGGTTCACCGCGCCCGAAAGCCCTTCGCGGAACTGGATGCCGATGGAGCCGCGCGTAACCTTGTGCGCCGGGCTGATCAGGTCGTTATAAACCGACGCCACCGTGTTCGACGGCATCGCGAATCCAATGCCCTGGTAACCGGCCGTCTGCGTGAAGATCGCCGTGTTCACGCCGATCACTTCGCCGTTCATGTTCAGGAGCGGCCCGCCCGAGTTGCCGGGGTTGATCGCCGCGTCCGTCTGGATAAAATGCTGGAACTGCCCAGGCGCGCCGGGCTGGATGGTCCGGTTCTTCGCGGAGATGATGCCTGCGGTGACCGTCTGCGACAGATCAAACGGACTGCCGATCGCCTCCACCCAGTCGCCCACCTGCGCCAGGTCGGAGTTGCCGAGCTTCACCGTCGGCAGGGGCGTATTGGTGTCAATCTTGATGACTGCCAGATCGGTCGCCTTGTCCGTGCCGATCACCCGCGCCGGACGGCCCATGTCCTGGGTGTCGGGGTCGGTGGCAAGCTTCACGTAGATCTTGTCGGCCTTCTCCACCACGTGGTTGTTGGTGATGATGTAGCCCTTGGGATCGACGATGAACCCAGAGCCGAGCGATTCCTGCACGCCGCCACCCTGATCACCGCCCTGGTCAGGCATCTGTCCGCCGAAGAAGCGGTTGAAGAAGTCCTGGAAGTTATCCTGCCCCTGCCCCTGGCCCTGC
>JAGWRX010000241.1 GCA_028876395.1 Acidobacteriota bacterium | reverse complement strand
TCAATGGAAATAGCGCGGGCGCCAAAGCTGCTGCGCCCATGCCCCTGATTAGACTTCTGCGCGAAATATTGGATCCCATCATTGAAATTCCTCGTGGAGTTAGAACTGTCGCGTTTGCCGCTTGAAATGGCCAAGGCACATGATGAATGGGCACAAAGCCAACCCGCAGGAACCAGGATCGGCCACGGCTACGCATTCTTCCACAAACCAATCCTGCACGTCCAGACACGCAGACGGAATACACGGGCAGAGCCTGCATGCGCTGGAGTAAGATGGGACTTCGCATTTCATCCATGGGAGGCAATTCTCCGAAATGTCTGATGTAAAGTGTCCTCACTTGAACCGCCGCAGCATCCTCAAATCCTCGCTCGCCCTGCTCGCTGGCGGGGCTGTTGGAAAAGTCGCGGAAGCTGAACCGGAAATCAAGAATGTGAATCTCGCCTCGAGCCCGTCGAGCCTGAAGATTACCGACATGCGCTACGCAGTCATCGTCAAGCCGGGTCCGAGCCCCTGTGTGCTGATCCGCATCGACACCAACCAGGGTGTCTATGGTCTGGGCGAGGTGCGCGATGTCGCGGGCCCGCAGTACGCGATGGTGCTCAAGAGCCGTCTCCTCGGTGAGAATCCCCTGCGCATCGATTATCTGTTTCAGAAAATCGCCCAGTTCGGCGGAGGAGCGCGCCAGGCGGGCGGCGTCTGCGCAGTCGAGATGGCCCTGTGGGATATCGCGGGCAAGGTCTACAACATTCCCGTCTACCAGATGCTCGGCGGAAAATGGCGCGATGAGATTCGCATCTATGCCGATACCACCGAGTCGATGGACCCCGGGGAGTATGGCCGCCGCGCCAAAGAACGCAAAGACATGGGTCTGACCTGGATGAAGATGGACCTGGGCATCAACGTCCTGGAAGGCATATCCGGCACTGTGATGCAGCCCGCGGGCATGAGCAAGTGGGAACTGCGCGACCAGCCTCATCCCTTCGTCGCCACGGAAGTGACCGACAAAGGCATTGATCGGCTCTGCGAGTATGTAGCCGCCGTGCGCGACAACATCGGCTACGACATGCCGCTCTCGATGGATCACCTCGGCCACATCGGCGTCAAGTCGGCCATCCGGCTCGGCAAGGCTTACGAAAAGTTCAATCTCGAGTGGATCGAGGATGTGATTCCCTGGTACTACACCGACCTGCTCAAGGAGATTACGCAGGAGAGCCCCACGCCTACGCTCACCGGGGAAGACATCTACAAGTTTGAAGACTTTGAGACCCTCTGCAAAGAGCACGCCGTCGACAAGATTCACCCCGACCTTGCTACCTCTGGCGGCATACTGCAAACGCATCGCATCGGCGACATGGCGTTCCGCTATGGCGTGCCGATGGCCATGCACTTTGCCGGAACGCCCGTCAGTTGCATGGCCAACGTGCACTGCGCCGCCGCAACGCGCAACTTCCTCGCGCTTGAGAACCACTCGCTTGACGTGCCCTTCTGGCAGGACCTCGTGACTGGCATTGAAAAGCCCATCGTCAACAAGGGCTACATCAAGGTTCCTGAAACTCCCGGCCTCGGAGTCGCGCTGAACGACGACGAGTTGAAGCGGCACCTGAAGCCGGGAACGGGCTACTTTGAACCCACGCCGCAGTGGAACGAAGCGCAGTCATGGGACGATGCGCTCTTCAGTTGAGTCCGGTCTTTACTGCTTGATTACGGTGCCGTCGCGAAGACGAATCTCGCCCCAGCCGCCGTTGAGCGGGCTTGCGGTGAAAGGCGCTTTGGCTGCTTCTTTCTCGTCAACTTCAATGCCCCACCCGGGCTTTTCGCTCACCCACAGATAGCCATCGCGCATCTCAGGGCAGCCCTGAAAGATCGTCCTCGTCCGTTCGTTGAATGGCGAATACTCCTGAATGCCGAAGTTATAGCTGACCAGGTCCAGAGTTACATTGGCCATGTGCCCAACCGGCGAAACATCGCCGGGGCCGTGCCACGCCGTCTTCACGCCAAACTGCTCGGCAAGAATTGCGATCTTGCGCGCCGGGCTGAATCCCCCGGCCTGCGACACGTGTACGCGGATGTAGTCGATCAACTGCTCCGTAATCAAAGGTTGCCACTCATGCGGACTGTTGAACAGTTCGCCCATCGCAATGGGCGTGGCGCAGTTCTCTCGTATCTGACGGAAGTATCCGAGGTCTTCAGGAGAGAGCGGATCCTCAAGGAAAAACATCCGGTACTGCTCAGCCTCCTTGCAGAACTGCACTGCCTGGTTCGGCGTCAGCCGCTCATGCATGTCATGGAGCAACTCGACTTCTTCGCCGAGTTCGCGACGGCATATCTCCAGAAGCTTAAGCGCGCGCCGGGACTGGGCCGCGGGGTCAAAGAGCGGCTTGTCGTGAAGCGCTTTCGGCCTGTCTGCATTCTTGTGTTGCGAGCCATAGCCTGCCATTCCGGGCAGTCCCACCTGCACGCGCACATGGCGAAACCCCTGCGCCATATACTTCTTTGCTTCTTCAACAACGTCTTCGAATTCTGCGCCGCTTGCGTGCGCATAGCAATCGGCAGCTTCGCGGCACTTGCCGCCGGCGAGCTGGTAGACGGGCATGCCGGCCTGACGTCCCTTGATGTCCCAGAGCGCCTGATCGATGCCGCTGATCGCGTTGTTCAGCACCGGACCGTTCTTCCAGTAGGAGCTGTCGTAGCACGATTGCCAGATATCTTCGATGCGGTCGGTCGTCTTGTTCAGCAGAAAGGGCTTGAGATACTTCTCCACCGCGGGCTTGACGAGATCCGCACGCTGCGTGAAGGTCGCGCAGCCATAGCCGTAGAGTCCATCCTGATCCGTAGTGACCTTGACCACGGTCAGGCGCACACCATCCGGTTCACATTCAATCACGCTGATATCTTTGATGCGCGGAGCCGGCGTTCCTCGCGTCGCGCGAGCCGCCTGCGCTTCCGCCTCAACAAAGCGCGGGGCCAGGGCAAGCATGCCCGCTCCCGCAAAAGTCTTCAGAAAATTACGGCGTTCCAACGGCATGTACCTGGACTCCTCTTCGTCATCGCGCAGCATTTCGAATCGGGCACGAAAACGCAATTCTACCCCGCAGATGCAACCGGGCGCATCCGCGGGGATATTCGGAGCCCCGGAAGAATCTCAGTCAGGCCAACTGCAGCTTCTTGCAAGGAATTTGGGACCGCAGAAACTGGAAGCCGGCAATTCCGCAGGGATAGAGCAGCGGAGCTGCCGGCGTGCTTGCGTGGATGCTTGTCCACAGGCAGCGTTGGATAACTCTACGTAGTCAGTTGCGTGAGGCTCGGGAATCTGAACCGTGCCTTGGAAATCGGCGTACCCGTAACCTCAATGCGGCTCAGGTCGCGCGTGCCTACGCCCAGATGCTCGGCCAGGCGCAGCGTGCTGTCGCACGTCTCAAAGGGAACGCTGCCGCGATCAGCCATGGGGTCGAATCCCATGGTCGCCATCGCAACGGCATCCGTGGAGACGCAGTTCATGCCCGCAATCAGCAGTCCGGGATGAACGGCCTTATGAATCCAATTGCGCTCCTGATTCGGCAGCTCGCCGCCCGTCATCGTATAAATTCCGTCGATCACGGCCAGGTGAATCGGCCTGGCCGCAACCAGGTCCGCCGTGATGCGCGGCACTCGGAAGCCGGGGTCTTTCGACTCGGCCACCGGCTGCGGCGCGCTCTTCGGCGGCACGCGCGAGCCCGAGTGCATCGGCCCACGGTAGCCCACCGGGACAATGCTTGGCTCGTCCTCGGGCGCCTCCTGACTGTAGATCGTGCAAGGCGTGATGCCAAAGCAGTTCTTCATCGAGAGTGTGACCCCGGCGGTCCTGTGCTCTTTCAGCTTCGCCAGCGAAACAAACACGTCTGTGTCCTCGTACGAGCGGTTCAGGTCGTAGCCCGCATACATCAGGCCGCCGCCCGGCACCATGAATCGCGCATACGTCTTTCCGCTGCCGAGGAAATTGGTGTTCTCGAATTCCACGTGGTTCGCCGCGCTTGCAAAATCCTGTGGCCGCCAGCCGGCGGAGATCATGAACTCCTCCAGCGGCTTGGTCCCCACCGGCGCGCTCTCCAGCAGCCGGATGCGCCGCGCTCCCGCCTTGCCCAGCAGGGAGACCAATGACCCGATCACCTGCGGATGTACCCAGTGCGTCATCTGGTTCGGCATGGAGTTCAGCTTGTCGCTCGGCGGGCCTGTCATGTTCAGTTTGATCGCGACCGTCTTTCCCTGCACCAGCTTTTGCAGCCCTCCAAGCTGGTCGAACATCGTGGAAAGCACGTCCGAGACCTGCTTGTTGTATTCCGGGCAGACGCCGATGGCCACGCGGCTTGAAGGCGTCTTCATGGCTGTTGCAAAAACAGGCTGCGTCAAGGCAGCGCCGGCTGCCATTCCCGCCGCGCCAAGAAACTCCCTGCGCGAATAATTCATCTTCATCTCAGGCCGACCTCCACGCTTCTCAAGTAGTATGCTCCTGAATTTTCGATTGCGTGCCAGATTTTATCGCCTGCCGGCGGGCTCGGCCTCGCTGGCGCAAACCTCGCGAAAGCTTGCGGCGATTGGTCGTCCCGGGTCCACCATCAGCCAAAGAAGACCACCCAGTGCGACAAGCGTCGCCGCAAAGACAAACGCAGCGTTCCAGCCAAAACGGCCCGCGAGATAGGGCGTAAGAGATGCGGTGACCGCTCCGCCCATCTGGCCTCCCATGTTCATCACGCCTGAGACCACGCCCGACCGCTCGCCGAAAATATCTGCGCTTACAGCCCAGAACGAGCTCTGCGACAGATACAGCGCGCCTGCGCCGCCCGCCAGAATCACACTGGCTGCATAGGGGCCCTGCACGTGTGAGCCGACAACAAGGAATACGCCTGTAAGCACCAGCGAGACCACCGCAATGCCACAGCGTCCGCGACGCAGTCCAAGCTTTTTTGAGAGTGCGTCGCTCACGGCGCCGCCCACCAGGCAGCAGACCGTCATGGCGAGGAATGGAATCATGGAGAAGAACGAGTTGGCCTTCATGTTCAGGCCGCGCACCTGCGCCAGGTAAATAAAGAACCAGCTGAAGAAGATCCACGCCACATAGCCAAAGCTGAAGTAACTCAACGTAAGAGCGGCTACGTTCAGATTCAGGAGCGTGGCGCGCCAGGGAACAGACGCATCCAAGCGATGCAATCCCTCTGCCGAGCGCGTGGCCTGGACCAGCTTCAGTTCTTCCGGGGAGATATGCGGATGCTGCTCCGGAAGATCGCGGGCCATAAAGTACCAGGCGATCCCGACCGCAATGCCCGCCAACGCGCTAAACCAGAACGAAGCCCGCCAGCCGTAGTGGCCGATGATCCAGGTCAAAATCGGGATACTGACTCCCGCTCCCGCGCCTACGCCCGCGAAGATCCAGCCGTTCGCGCGGCCCCGCTCAGAGACGGGTATCCATTGGGCCACAAACTGGTTGGATGCCGGATACATGACCGCCTCGCCGGCGCCGAGCGAAAAGCGAATCAGGATCAGCAGCAGAAGCGCATGCCCCAGCCGTGGATACGCCATGGTTGTGAGCACGGAAAACACGCCCCACCAGAGCACCCCGGCGGCCAGCACGCGGCGCGGTCCAAAGCGGCCCGCCATCCACCCACCCGGTATTTGAAAGGCCGCATAGCCCAGCAGAAATGCGCTGAAGACCCATCCCAGTTGCACGTTGCTGATGCCAAGCTCGTCGCGAAGAAACGCGCCCGCAATCGCGATGTTGGTGCGATCCAGATACGCGATCGCGCTCAGCACGAAGAGCCAGACAACCAGAAAACTTCGCACCTGCAAGCGCCGCTTCAGAGCCATCCTCATCTTCTTTCGTCGAACTCAAGGGACTTCACCTCGGTACACCGGCCGCTTCAAGGCAGGGCGACAAAGCCTCTCGCGCGCCATTTACCGAATCTCAAATCTCGCCGCGAGGATTGCTCCGGCACGATCAATATAGCCGGTCTGGACCTGGGATGGTCCACACGCAACCCGATCTCCGCAGCAGAGCCGCTTCCGCGCACACAGCGCCGATCGGCAAGGGGACGCTCGCCCCTGCGCTGTCAACATGTCGTGAGCAAAGTCTCCTACTGCGGACCGCGGAAGCGGATCGTCTCGCCGTCCAGCCGGTATTCGGCCGAGCAGCTGTCGCCGCCGCAGATCATCGTTTCGCCGCTGCACAGTTGGCGGCGCGTGATGAGCCCCAGAGTGCCGCAGCGCGGGCACGACATGACAGCCACGTAGGGATTTTCCACCTGACCCAGCTTGGCCTGGTTCTCAAGGACGAAAACCGTTCCCGGGTCCATTTTTTCGGGAATCCATTCTTCCAGAAACTGCAGGTCGGCTGGCATCCTTCCCTCCGTGGGGTTAAGGTGGCGGAGCAGCATCTCGCCGTCTCCGCCGCTCTGTCATGCAACAACAGCAGGCTGCGAATGGCTCGCCGCAGGCCCGAAGGGCCTCCGGTTGATGTGTAGTGTTGCTGGCTCCAGGCTCACCCGTCAATGGGAATCGGTGTCAGGGAGTATCCAACCGGATTCCTCTGTGCGTCTCGCCAGTCAATGGCTGCCTTCCGTCGATTCCCTGCCGCCTGATGCCGTTGCCGTTTCGGTTCTCGCCGCCGCATCGATCGCCTGATACGTCTCAATGTTGCGCAGAATTGCCTGTACGTACTCACGCGTCTGCGTGAATGGAATGGACTCCACAAACTCATCCATGCCCTGGTATGGACCGGCCGCCTGCCAATCCTCGACCCGGTTGTCGCCCGCGTTGTAAGCAGCAAGCGCGTACTCCGGCACCCCGCCGAATTTGTCCAGCATCTGGCGCAGATACCGCGTCCCCAGGCGAATGTTCGTCTCAGGATTGAGTAGTTGGAAGGTCTGGAAATGGCTGACGCCTTCCTCGCGCGCCATTGCCCTGCCCACGGAGGGCAGAAGCTGCATCAGGCCATACGCGTTGGCATAGGAAATAACGGATGGGTTGAACTCAGACTCCTGCCGAATGAGCGAGGCCACAAGGTAGGGGTTCAGGTTGTTCCTCGCCGACTCAGCCTTGATGGTTTCCCAATAGGGTTCGGGAAAAAGAATGCGCCAGTAAACCAGAGGAATGGCGTTGATCGAGGCAGTCGCTGCGTAAGGCAGTGCCCGCTTCAGCGCCCGCATCGCGCGGAAGTCTTCGCCGTAGGAGGCAAAGATCTGCGCCTCGGCCAGCGCGCTCCAGGAAGCCGAGTCCGGGTCTGCGGCAATCTCCTGGGCAACGTACTCGTTCAGCCCTGCATTGGCAAGCACCCGCGCCTTGGCCAGGTGCTCATTATCGTCAGGAAAGCTGTCTTCGAGAGGCGGCACTGCGGGCGCCTTGAAGCGGTCCAGCGCGGGCTCGGCCGCCGGCTGCACGTCGCCCAGCGCCGCCAGCCGCTGGCGGGCCATCTGCGCATAAAAGAAATGCTGGTAAGCGCGAATGATGGCGCGGTAGTTGGCTGCGGCCATAGCCGGTTTGTGGTCCTGCGTTTCATAGAGGCGCGCGCGCCAGTAGAGCGCCGCCACCGTCTCCGTTGCCGCGGGATAAAGACGAATCTGCTCGTCGAACAGCCGCGACGCATCGGCGTAAAGGTCCTGACGGTAGCTCAGCCAGCCAGCCCGCCAGTGCGCCGCCGGTGCATAGCGGCTGTCAGGAAAATGCATGGCCAGATAGCTGTAATACTCGACCGCCTTGGGATAATCCCGCTGCAGCAGATTCATGTTGCCGCTGGAGAAAAGCGCCTCCGCCAGCCACTCGCTGCGCGGAAAGCTCGCCTCCATGCGCGTCACGATGCTCTGCTGCTCAGCCTCGTCGCCCCGGTTGCGGGCCAGTTCCATCAGCAGGTAGAGCCGCCGTGCTCCGTTGTCGTCCTGCGTGTCGGGCAACGCTTCGGCCTCCGCTTTGCTCAGCCGCTTCAGCTTCAGGTCGCAGGCCGCCGCCGCCACGGCAAAGCTGTTTCTGCTGTCCACGGGCAGATCGGCCCGGCGCGCCAGCGCATGATACTGCTCGCTGGCTTCGCTGTAACGATGAGCCCGGTAGAAGGCATCGCCCAGGCTGCGCAGCTCCGCCACCGTCAACGTCGATTCAGCCCCCTGCGCCGTCAATTGCGCGCGCGCAACCTCTGCATCATGGCTCAGGGGATGCGTCAGCAACACCTGCTTGAAGATGCCGACCGCCTGCTCTTTCTGGCCCAGCGCCAGCGCCACCTGTCCACGGGCAAGCTGGTAGCCGGATCGCTCCGCCGCGGGCCCGGTGGCGGCTGCCGCAAGCACCTTCTGCGCCCCGGCTGCATCGCTCATCGCCAGCAGGATATTGGCCTCAAGCTCCGGCGCCTGCGCGACAAAAATGCTGTCGGGATACCGCTGGGCGAAGCCGCGCAACAGCGCCTCGGCTGCCGCCTCATTGCCGCTTTCATGATTCGCCTGCGCCCCCAGAAAATCCGCATAGTCATCGAGAACATCACTGGTCTCATGCGCCTGGTGCAGGCTGGCCACCGCCTCTTGGTAGCGCTTGTCCAGCAGGTACGCGTGGCCCAGCGCCAGATAGGCCGCCGCAGCCGCATCGCCTGTGTGCTGGCGCGCATAGCCGGTTACGCCCGCATAAGCCGCCAGCGTACGCAGCGTGGCCAACTGCTGCGCCATGGGCCGCAGCTCGCTTGAGGCCACAAACGCCCGCCGGATGCGCTGCGTCCTGGCCGACGGCCGCCGCCGGATACGGCGTCCCGTCTTTTTTGTCTTCTTATTGGATTTTGCCGCTTTCTTCGCCGTGGCCTTGTGCGTCGCGGAAGCCGAAGCCTTCGTCTTACTCGGAGCGGAATCGCCCCCGCTCTGCCCGTACGCCGGTGAGCCCGCCATCAACGCAGCCAGCAGGCCTGCCACAAGTCGGGCCAGCACCGGCGCTGGATTGGGATGGATGGCGGCCTTCATACTTTCACTTTAAGCTGCTTTTGCCCCGAGGGGACCGCCCGGAACCAGTGGCGTTACCAATGCAGCTCCCTTATATCAATCAGACAGTCCCGGCACCCGCTCCGTTAGCCGAGCCCTGCAGTTTGGTTCCCCGCCCCGCCGTCCGGTAAACTCAAATACACGGACCCCCTCGAACCCTCGAAGGAATTTCCGCAACCAACTCCCATGGCGACCATCCAACCTATTGCAGGAGAAAACGAGCAGCATCCCGACGTGGCCCTGGTTGAACGGGTCCGCGCCGGAGATGTTTCGGCCTACGATACGCTGGTCCGTAAGTACGAGCGGCAGATCTTCAGGATTGCGCAGCACATCACGCAAAACCGCGAAGATGCCGAGGACGTCATGCAGGACGCGTTCCTCAAGGCGTACGAGAAGCTCGATCAGTTCCAGGGGAACTCAAAGTTTTACACATGGTTGGTCCGGATTGCAGTCAACGAAAGCCTGATGCGGCTGCGCAAGCGGCGCACAGGCAAGATGGTCTCGATCGACGAGGATGTCGAGACGGAGGAAGGCAGCGTCCCGCGCGACCTGGCCGACTGGGCTCCCGATCCCGAGCAGAACTACACCCAGTCCGAACTGGCAGAAATTCTGCGCAAAACCATCCAGGGACTCCCTCAGGGATTTCGCATCGTTTTTGTCCTGCGCGATGTGGAAGGACTTTCCACGGAGGAAACGGCAGAGACGCTTGGTCTGAGCATTCCCGCCGTCAAATCGCGTCTGTTGCGCGCTCGTCTTCAATTGCGCGAACGGCTCAGCCGCTACTTCCGCAGGAAAAAGGGTGGTGAGAAGTGACCTGCTCTGAATTTCTGGCTCTGCTCGACGATCTCATCGACGACTCGGTAAATACCGAGACGCGCACTGAGTTGGAGAAGCACCTCAAGGGCTGCGAGCATTGTGAAGTAACCTTCAACACCACCCGCAAGACCATTGAAATCTATCGTTCCCACGAGATTTACGAGCTGCCCTCCGGACTCCGCGAGCGCCTCCACGCCGCCATCATGTCCCGCTGCAAGAAGGGCTGCTGACAGCAGCCCCTTCGCATACGTCTCAGTGCTTGCTGTACATCTCCATCACATCCTTGCGCAGCTCGGCTCTGCTCGACTCGCGTGTATAGAACATGTGGCCGCCGGGAAACTCCCGCACCGCCACCCGCGTAGGATCGCCCATCACAGGCATCTGGTCCACAGTGAGCACCGAGCCCATGAACGGGCACGAGAGATCATTCCACCCGTGCACAATCAGTATGCGCAGCTTGGGGTCCGCGGCCACAGCCTGCCGCAGTTGCGGCACTGAGCCGCTTCGCAACTCGTTATCCCTCTCCCACAGCCGGTTCACGTCATACGACAGTGCGTTATAACGTGCGTCCACCTTCCAGCCCACCGTCTGCGTGATAAAGTTCACCATCGCCGTCGTCATCGGCGCGATCATCGCCGCCAGGATCGGGTCGTTGGCCCGCTGCTCAGGAGCAAAAGGAAATGGATCAAAAGATGTCACGTTCGAGTCGTACACCGAGCCCAGTTTTCCCTGCTCCCTGTACACCTCGCGCAGATACGCGCCCGTCTCCAGCCTGCCGCCCGAGTACTTCACAAACGCCGGGTCCAGCCCCGTCATCTCCGTCACCTTCTGGATCATCCTGTCCATCGCCGCCGGGTCGGAGCGCCCCTTGATCAGCGTCGTTGCATATTCGCCCATCGTGTAGCTGATTGTGTCCTGCATCGCCTGTGGCGTCAGCTTCTTCTGCCGCTCCAGGTTCGCCGCCGTAATCGAGGGCAGCGTCACCATCCACGGCAGCGGACTCAGGTCGCCATCCCGCTCAATCGTCGGATTCAGATACGGCGACACCAGAACCACCCCATTCATCGCCACGCCCAGCTGCGACTGCAGGAAGTACGTCACGCGCGGTCCGCGAAAGCCGCCGTAGCTCTCACCCACCAGGTACTTCCGCGATTCCAGCCGGTCGTTCTTCACCAGCCAGTCATAAATCACCCGCGAAAGGTACTCGATGTCCGGCTCCGTGCTGTAGAACTGCTTCTTCGCCTCCGCCTCCGGAACCAGCGACCGGCTGAAGCCCGTGCCGACCGGATCAATAAACACGAGATCCGTGAAATCCAGCCACGTCCCCGGGTTGTCCTTCAGCACCGTCGGATCGGACGGGCTGTCGCCATCGTTCCCGGCCTGCAAGTGCTTCGGCCCGATCGCGCCAAAATTCAGATACACGCTCGACGCGCCCGGGCCTCCGTTCATCGCAAAGGTCACCGGCCGGTCCTTGCCATCCATCGTGTACGAGGTCACCACCACCTCGCCCACGGCCTTGCCGTCCTTGTCCCGCACCGGCAGCGCGCCAACCGTCACGGTGTAGTGCAGCGTCTTGCCATTCAGCTCGATGGTCTGCTGCGTATGCGCATCCGCCGGCAGCGGCGGCAGAGCCAGCTTGTCGGCTGGCTTCTCGGCGGCCTTCGCCGCAGCCTTCTCCTTATCCGATCCAGCTTTGTCCTCTTGCGCCCAGGCATGCACCGTACCAGCCGGCAGCCAGCACAGTGCACACGCCACCACCGCAACGCGCCCAACAGAGAGTCTTAAAGGGATATTCATCATTCGAATACGATACATGGCCCGCGCCGCCGCTGGCAGCCCCGATGCCTGATGATTTACCCTCAGACTCGGCATGAAACTCCAGAACGCGCTTCTCGTCTCAGCCATGGCCGCGGCACTTGCAGCCACCGCGCTTGCCCAGGACTCGACCAAACCGGCCGAGGAAATCCCAGACGCGCCCGCCGCCACAGCCGCCGCCCTCATCCAACCCAACGGCCCCCACGTCATCTTTGACACGTCCATGGGCCGCATCACCTGCCAGTTCTTTCAGAAGCAGGCCCCCAAAGCCGTCGCCAACTTCATCGGCCTCGCCCAGGGCACAAAGGACTGGACCGACCCCGCCACCAAAAAGCTTCAGCACAACAAGCCGCTTTACGACGGCACCACCTTCCACCGCGTCATTCCTGAATTCATGATTCAGGGCGGCGACCCCACCGGCACCGGCATGGGCGACCCCGGCTACACCTTCGAGGACGAACTCGATCCCAACCTCAACTTCGACGTGCCCGGACGCCTGGCCATGGCCAACTCCGGCCCCAATACCAACGGCAGCCAGTTCTTCATCACCGAGCAGGCCTACGACACACTCAACCAGCACTACACCCTCTTCGGTCAGTGCGACGAGTCCAGCGTCCTGGTCGTCAAGAGCATTGCCCGCGTCGAGCGCGACAGCGACGACAAGCCCGTCACGCCCGTGATGCTCAACAAGGTCACCATCATTGCCGAGGGCCAGCCGCTACCGCCTTCACCCGCCGCCGCTGCCCCGGCGCCCGCACCTGCGCCAGCTCCGGCCGCCGCGCCCAAACCGTAATCCGCACCCTTTGATCCCACCGGATCCGGGTGCCCCAGGTCTCGTTTTTTGAGACCTGGGAAACTACGAAAACCCAGGAGTTTCCATGGCACTTGCAGCAGGAACCTACGCCGTCTTCAACACCACTGAAGGCAAGATCACCGTCCGCCTCTTCGAGAGCGACGCGCCCATCACCGTCAAGAACTTCATTGACCTCGCCGAAGGCTCAAAGGAGTGGACCCACCCCTCCACCCACGCCAAGTCCACCAGCAAGCTTTTCGACGGCACCATCTTCCACCGCGTCATCCCTGACTTCATGATTCAGGGCGGCGACCCCACCGGCACCGGCATGGGCGGCCCCGGCTACCGCTTCCAGGATGAGACCAAGGGCTCGCCGCACAAGTTCGACAAGCCCGGCAAGCTGGCCATGGCCAACTCCGGCCCCGGCACCAACGGCTGCCAGTTCTTCATCACCGTCGCCCCCACGCCGTGGCTCACCGGCAACCACACCATCTTCGGCGAAGTCGTCGAGGGCCAGGACATCGCCAACAAAATCTCCCTCGTCCCCCGCGGCGGCCAGGACAAGCCCAAAACACCCGTAGTCCTCGAATCCGTCACCATCGAGCGCATCAGTTAAGTTGTCTCGCATCAGTCCTGAACCGTGCGGGCCTTCAACGCCTGGCGCCCCACCCATCCGGCAGTTTCCTTCCCAGCCACAGAACCTGGGTGCCCCATCCATGCCGTTCGCGCCAGCGGGCGACATGGGTGGGAGACCACGAACCAACCCCGGAACAAAACACATAAGCTTCCCGCTCACCAGGCGTTATCTTGTGGACATGGGTGGCGATCAGGTGACGGAGCTGAACGGCACGGGCACGTGGCAGCACTCGAACATCTGGGCGGGCGGCAAGCTGGTGGCGACCTACGACAGCAAGGGGATTCACTTTGCGCTTTCTGATCCCCTGGGAACGAAGCGGGTGCAGGCCAACGCCGCCGGCCAGGTGGACGAGAGCTGCACGGGGCTGCCCTTCGGCAACGACCTGGGCAACCCC
>JAGWRX010000016.1 GCA_028876395.1 Acidobacteriota bacterium | reverse complement strand
TGGCCGGCTCAATCACCACCGCGCTCTGACCGTTCTGCTGATCGGTGGTTACGGTCTGCTGCTGATTGGAAGAAAGTTTGCCGTTCTGCTCGGCGCGCACACGCATGCGCTGAATAGCAGCCATCACGTCCTGCTGCTGCGCGAGAAATGCGTTGCCGAGGTCGGTCGTCCAGCGGACGTCGCGGTTCAGCATCGTGACCACGTCCGGGAAGGCCACCAGCGCCTGAACGCTGGGGTCCCAGTTCTGCTGCCGCGCCGCGTTGATCAGGTCCTGGCCGTGCAGGTTACCGTTCTGCTGCAGCCATTGCTGGGCTTCCACGACTTCCAGCGGATAGGTTGACGCGGCCAGCACCTGGCCCAGCAGAGGATCCGGGTACAGCGCGATCGGCGCCACCAGATCGTCCAGCTGGTCGGGCGTCATCAGCGGCTGCTGCGGCTGCACATCCACGGGCTGCGCCTGGGCCTGAGCCGGATACTGCGGAGCAAACTGCTGGGGGTACTGCTGAGCCGTCTGCTGCTGGGGAGACTGAGGGGCATACTGCGGATACTGGGTATACTGCGCGAACGACGGCGCACTTAATGCGATTGCGAACAGGCCTGCACAGAGGGCGCTCAGCGCCCGTCTGCTGCTCCATCGATTCAGAATTGTATGTTCCATAGCCATGCGCCTCACCCGCTATGGAGGGCACGTCCCCGGCCAAAGCGGATGTGAATGATTGCAAAGGGGAAACGGCATTTTGAGGTCGAAGCGGGCCAGGTTGAAAACCACCAGGGGTGGTGAATTGGGGACAGTCGCGTTATGAAGCAGAGCCTCATCCGTAAGGATGAAAATGGCGGTATCGTAGCAACGGCGAAGCTATGAGCGAAGGACGTTAACCTACAGCGGCCACGAGCCCGAGGGACAGTCTGTCCTGGGCTGCTTGTCGCACCCGCAATTGCCGTCTCCTTCCGGCGCTGCCGTGCCGTGAGGGATGAACGCGTGAGAGAGAACGATTCTCTGAAGCAGCCCCCATGGCGTCGCCGGAAGGAGACTCCGTGAAGGTAGTATATCCCCGCTGCGCAGGCATCGACGTACATAAAGAGAGCATGACGGTCTGTGTGATTGTGGACCGCCGGGACGGCAGCGCGCCGGAATATCACAAGCGCCAGTTGGCCACTCATACCGAAGGCATTCGCCAGTTGTGTGCCTGGCTGGAGGAGCATCAGGTAACGGATGTGGGTATGGAGTCAACCGGCGTGTACTGGAAACCGGTGTGGAATGCGCTGGAGGGGAAATGGGGTCTGCACTTGTGTAATCCGCAGCACGTGCGGGTGATTCCGGGCGCAAAAACGGATATGCGGGACGGGACGCGGGTTGCCGAGTTGTTGGCTTACGGGAAGTTGCCGGAGAGCTTCATTCCGCCGGCGTGGCAGCGGGAATTACGCGATCTGACCCGTCTGCGCGCGCGTATGACGCAGGAAGTTTCACGTGCCGGCAATCGGATTCTGAAAGTGCTGGAGGATGCTCAGATCAAACTGGACTGCGTGGCCAGCGACGCTTTGGGAGTGACGGGAAGACTCATCATAAAGGCACTGCTGGAGGGAAAGACTGATGCCGCCGAACTGGCTGAACTGGCTGTAGGGAAACTCAAAAAGAAAAAAGCCCAACTCCGCCAGGCACTGGACGGCAAATTCACGGATCATCACCGGTTCCAGATACGCCTTCTGCTGAAGATGATTCAGGAATACGAGAGCCAGATCCTGGAGTTGGATAAGCGCATCAGCCAGTACCTCGAACCTTATGCGGATGCAGTTTCCCGCCTGGATGAGGTTCCCGGCATCGACCGGCTGGGAGCCGCGGTCATTCTGGCGGAGATCGGACCGGATGTCAGGCATTGGGAAGATTCGCGCAAACTGGCCTGTTGGAGTTGCTTGTGTCCGGGAAACTGCGAAAGCGGCGGCAAACGCCTGAGCGGGCGCACCCGGAAAGGAAACCGATGGTTACGGCGCGCCTTCTGTCAGATGGCCTGGGCATCCACCCGAAAAAAAGGCAGCTACTGCAAAACCCAGTATCGTCGGCTGGCCGGCCGCCGCGGCAAACAGCGCGCCCTGTTGGCCGTGGCCCATACGTTAATCACCGTCGTCTTTCACCTGCTGCGTGATCCCAATCTGCAATACCGTGAATTAGGCGAAGACTACTTCGACAAACGCGACGCAGCCCAGACCGCTACTCATCTGATCAAGCGCCTAGCCAAACTCGGCTACGAGGTCACACTCACACCAAAAGCCGCATAGCCAGCAGGATTTTCGAGAGAGGGTTCGAAATTCCGCGCCGGTAAACCTCTGAAAACAGAATGAGCACATTCCCGGAATTTCGTTGCCTGTACCCGTTTTTCCAGCGCCGCTACTTCTGCCACGGGCTGGCTAAGAAGTCACCTTCTTCATGATCAGGTCCAGGGTAGCCTGATCCGATGTCCCGCGCTGGCAGCCTGCCGGTTCAGACTGCCAGAGCCTGACCGCCAGCTGCAGCACCTCCTCGGCCATCTCGTTTGTGGCGTGCGCCGGCGGCTTACTTTTGACAATCGCCTCGGAGGCTCGCACCAGATCCGCGGCCGATGGCGTCACCGCGCACTGATCGAATGCCGCCCGCGTCAGTTCGAGGAGTCCCGCTATGTCACGAGCTACGCGATCGATTCTTAGGCCCTCCGTACGCCCGGTACACCCGGCGTGCTCAGCGAGCCGGCGGCGCGGACTCATTGCCCTG
>JAGWRX010000240.1 GCA_028876395.1 Acidobacteriota bacterium | reverse complement strand
GAGGCCTGGTTCTAAGCAGTACGCAAGGCAGTACCGGGATCCGGCGGCGTGGGGACGACCCCGGATCCCAGCCAGAGTTGTGTTTTTGACGAGAGCGTGGAGATGCGTCGAATCGTCTTCCAGGGTTGGGTTCGATGATCTAGGTGGCTCTTGGGCTGGTGTCTCTGAGGCGCAGAGTACCAGCCCCTCTTTTTCGCAGTTGCACATGTCGTCGCAGCTTGCGCACTCTGCGTCTGCAGCCGCGACGTTGCTGCCATAGCGATATAGCTCTGAGACAAGCCGACACGGGCCTGGCTCTGGCTTGTAGAGCAAGACCTTGTTCTGGTCTGGTTTATGCGCTGGGCGTGTCGCCCGGGGCCTCCAGAGTGAGCCCGGTAGGGAGCGCTCTTCGGGGATGGCGAAACGCCATCCCCGCTTTTTCGAGAGATGACCGCCCTCCAGCAACTCAGCGGTAATCCACCCAAACGCCGCCGCGTTCTGCGGAACGCACGCAGTTCTCGACCCAGCGCACGCCCTCCACTCCGGCCTCGATATCCGGGTAGCGAAGACGCTTCGCTGCTCCGGCGTCACCGCGGTCGCGCGCGTCCATTGCCTGCGCGAATCGCCGGTACAGATTCGACCAGGCCTCGAACAGCCCTTCCGGGTGCCCAGCACCAATTCGATCATCGGCCAGCGCGACCGGATGCAGATAGCCCATGCCACGCTCGAAAATCTGGGCGGGCCGGCCCTGGATCTCGAATGAAAGCTGGTTTGGCCGCTCGTCCCACCATTCCAGGCTCGCCTTGGATCCGATGATACGAATCTTTTGCCCATGCATCGACCCGGCGTTGACCGCGCTAGACCATAGGTAACCAACCGCTCCTCCCTCGTATTCCATCAGAGTCATTGCGTTGTCCTCCAGCGGGGCCCGCGTCTTCACGAAGCTCTGTCGATGGCACAGTAATCGCCGAATGCGCAGTTGAGGCACGATGACCTCAGCAAGGTAAAGCGGGTGAGTCCCGACGTCGCCAAGAACATAGCTGGGCCCGGCAAAGCGGGGATCGACCCGCCAGCGCGTGCTGGCACTGTTGTTCTCAACGGACTCACTGTGAAATCCATGTGCGAACTGCATTTGCACGATTCTCACCTCGCCGATGTCGCCCGCCTCGACCATCGCGCGGGCCTGCTCGATCATCTGGTGACCCGCATAGCCATAGGTGACGCCAACGATGCGCTGCCTGTCGCTGGCAAGTGCTCTCAATTCCTCGGCCTCCGCCGAGGTGAAGCAGAGTGGCTTTTCGCAGATGACGTCAATGCCTGCGTGGAGCGCCGCCTTGCAGATTTCGAAGTGGGTGCCGTTGGGCGTCGCTACGGAGACCGCCTGGATCCCGTCGGCACGCGCCGCCTCCACGTTGAACAATGCCTTGTAGTCCGGATAGCACCGTTGTGCCGATACACCTAGTTCGAGGCCGAACGCGCGCCCCGCTTGTGCGTCGATATCGAAAGCACCAGCTACCAGGTCGAACATGCCGTCGCGCATCGCTGAAGATCGATGGATGTAACCGATCTGGCTGGTGCGCCCCCCGCCGATGAGTGCCCAACGAATGGGTGCTTTGGTGTGGCGAGTTCCGTTGATCATGCTGCATCCCTGCGCGAGTTGAATCCGATCGAATGAAGAAAGGCCAGACTTTGCGCGATATCCCTCAGACTTCCTTGCGCCTGCCGCGGGTCGCGCTCTTGCTCGACCGTGATAGCGCCGCGGTAGCCGATGCGCGCAAGAGCGTCGCGAATCCCGGCGTAGTCCAGCGACCCACAGCCCAGCGGACACATAACACCCTCGGCACAGGCCTCGAAAAACGGAGTTTCCAGCCGCAGCGCACGAGCGTGGATCTCTGCATTGATGTCTTTGAAGTGAACGTAGTCAAGGCGACCGGCATAGCGAACCAGGGATTGCTGCGGTTCCATGCCGCTGTAGCGCAGGTGCCCGGTGTCCAGGCACAGGCCTATGCAGTCATGCGGGAGCGCTTCCGCGAGTTGCTCAATCTCATCCGCGAACTCGATGTATCCGCCAGCGTGCGGGTGCACGACGGGGCGCACACCGAATTCATCCGCCGCGACCGTGGCAATATCGGCAATATGGGCGTACATCGAGACCCTGTGCTCAGCGTCCAGGCGAGGGGCACGCTGAGGGTGGCCTGCCGTCTGGTTGCGTGCTTCGTGCCCCCAGTCGATGACCACGAGCATTGGAGGCTCTTTCTCGAGGCCGGCGCGTCCGCGTTCGTAGAGTCGCTTCAGCACCAGGCAAATATCCCGAGCCTGCTGGATCAGCGTCTTTCGGTTCGCGGTGTCCACGAGATTGTCGAAAATCGTTCCGGCGATGATGCGTAGGTTGCGCTGCTCAAGTTCGTCCGCCAGGTGATCCGGATCCTTCGGCAGGTAGCCGAAAGGCCCGAGCTCAAGGCCGGCATAGCCGGCTTCCGACGCTTCGTCGAGCACTCGGCGCCACGGCGGCAAATACGGATTGCGGATGTCGTCGACACCCCAGCAGCAGGGAGCGCAGCAGATATCAATATTCATCGTAGAGGAGGAAGTTTGGGATGACCGATCTATCATGAATGGCCTTGACCCAGGGGCTTTGTCCATGATGATGCTATGCTAGAGGTGCT
>JAGWRX010000239.1 GCA_028876395.1 Acidobacteriota bacterium | reverse complement strand
TGCGGGCGGCAAGGCAGCCTGGGTACGGCCGTTCCCCGTGGAAGCCATTGACACCGTGGGCGCGGGAGACTGCTTCAATGCCGCCTTCGCCGTGGCGCTCATGGAGGGCCATGACCGCTGGACAGCGGCGCGTTTTGCCTCGGCAGCGGCAGCCGTGTCTGTGACGCGGCGCGGCGCGCAAGCCTCCATGCCCACGCGAGCTGAGGTGGATGCGCTGCTGGCTGAGAATGCCTGATCTGTTCGCGAGTTCCTGCCGTCCTGGACCCGTCCCGAAACCAGCGGGGACAAGAGGAGAAGACCAGTCCGATGCTTCGCACAACGTGTCTTGGAATCCTGGCAGGCTCGCTTGCCCTGACCGCAGCCGCGCAGGACACCCAGTTTCATGCCGAAGGCCAGCAGATTCCCGCGCCGCCGTGCCTGAACCTGCACTTTGCCTGGGAAAGTCCGCTCTACCCCTGCGCTCCGCACATCCACCACCTCTGGATTGCCGACCTCGAGCACTGGCGCGCCGAGCGGCGCATCCGCATCGCCTACGATCCCGCACGCTACGATCTGCCCGCCCTCCGCTGGGCGCAGTCCAGCTTCATCCAGCCGCAGATGATGGTGCACGATCGCTATTTCTACGACCCCGTGGCCGGCCGCTACACCGTGGACCGATATCTGGACGACCTGGAGAAGCGCTACGGCGGCATTGACGCCGTGCTGGTGTGGGCCACATATCCCAACATGGGCATCGATGACCGCAACCAGCTTGAAATGGTGCGCGCCATGCCCGGTGGCGTGGAGGGAGTGCGCCAGATGGTCGCCGATTTTCACCGCCGTGGCGTGCGCGTGCTCTTCCCCATGATGATGTGGGACGAAGGCACGCACAAGCCGACGGAGGGCTGGCCGCAGGCCATTGCCGCGCTGATGAAGGAAATCAACGCCGACGGCGTCAACGGCGATACGCAGGACGGCGTGCCGCTCGGGTTTTCACTGGCTGCGGAAAACATCGGCCATCCGCTAGCCTTTGAGCCCGAAAGCAGCCCGAGCGACGAGGCTTTGAGCTGGAACGTAATGACCTGGGGGCAATACGAGTTTCCCTTCATCCCCATGGTGGACCGCTTCAAGTGGCTCGAAACCCGCCACATGGTCAACATCAGCAACCGCTGGGCCAAGGACAAGACCGACGACCTGCAATACGCCTTTTATAACGGCGTGGGCTGGGAGAGCTGGGAGAACGTCTGGGGCATCTGGAACGGCATCACCCCGCGCGATGCCGAGGCCACCCGCCGCATGGCCACAATCGAGCGCGCGGCGGCGCCATTCCTTGTCAGCCCTGATTGGGAGCCGCTGTATCCCATGCACAACTACGGCGTCTACGCCAGCCGCTGGCCCCTTGGCAGCCAGACCGTGTGGACCATCGTGAATCGCACAGCCTACGACATCGCCGGGCGGCAGATGGATGTGCCGCTCACGCCGGGCATGCGCTACTTTGACCTGTATCACGGCGTGGAACTGAAGCCCGAGACGGGCGGCGCGGAACCCGTATTGAGCTTTCCCATTGAGGCCCACGGCTTCGGCGCTATTCTCGCCACGCCGGGCGATCCGAACCCGGCGATCAAGACCCTGATGCAGCGCATGGCAGCCATGACTGCGGAGCCACTCGCGCACTTTTCGCACGACTGGACCGTGCTGCCGCAGCATATCGTCGAGGTTGCCCCGACCCAAACCGCCGCCGAGGCTCCGGCCGGCATGGTGCGCATTCCCGGCGGCGCTTTCATCTTCAAAGTGCGCGGCACTGAAATCGAAGGCGGCGCCGACCCCGGCGTCGATGTGCAATACCCCTGGGAGGACTCGCCGCGCCGCTTCCACGAGCACACGCTGCAGGTCAAGCCCTTCTTCATCGACAAGTATCCTGTGACCAATGCCGAGTTCAAGCGGTTTCTTGATGTCACGCATTACACGCCGCGCGACGCAGGAAACTTCCTGCGCGACTGGAAGAGCGGGACCTATCCAGATGGTTGGGGCAACCGGCCTGTAACATGGGTCTCTCTGGAGGATGCGCGAGCCTATGCCCATTGGGCAGGCAAGCGCCTGCCGCACGAATGGGAGTGGCAACTGGCCGCAGAGGGCACCGACGGCCGCATGTACCCGTGGGGCAACCTGTGGAACGCGGCCTACGTGCCCGCGCCCGACAAGAGCCGCTCCATGCGCGGGCCTGACCCGGTGGACGCGCACCCCGAAGGCGCTAGCCCCTACGGCGTGATGGACATGGTGGGCAACGTGTGGCAGTGGACAGACGAGTTCGTGGATGAGCATACCCGCGCGGCCATTGTGCGCGGCGGCGACTACTATCAGCCGCAAGGCTCCATCTGGTACTTCCCACAGGCCTATCGCAACGACGAGCACAGCAAGGTGCTGCTGATGGCCCCGTCCTACGACCGCTCCGGTGGCATCGGATTCCGCTGCGTGCGCGACGCGCAGTGAGACAGCGCTCCAATGCTGCCGCGCTCGAACGCCTTACGCCACCTCGTTCTCCAGCGTGCCGATCGGCTCAATGGTGATGCGGATGCGGTCGCCGCTGGCCAGCGTAAATGAGTTGGGCGGGACGATGCCTGTGCCTGTCATCAGGAAGCACCCACCGGGGAATGAGTTTTCGCGCAGCAGATATTCGACCAGCGTTTTCGGATCGCGCTTCAACTCCGTCAGGGCCACCGATCCTGAAAACTCGATCCGCCCGCGCCGCAGAATCTCAATTGCAATCTCTGTCGAGTGCGGCAACGGCCCCTGGCTCACCAGGATGCCTGGGCCCAGCGCGCAACTCCCGTTGTAGACCTTGGCCTGCGGAAGATAGAGCGGATTCTCGCCCTCGATATCGCGGGAGCTCATGTCGTTGCCGATCGTGTATCCCGTGATGCTGCCGCCGGGGCTCACCAGCAGCGTCAGTTCCGGCTCCGGCACTGACCAGTGCGCATCGCCGCGAATCCGCACCCGGCCACCCGTGCCGACAGTGCGGCTCGCGGTGGACTTGAAAAACAACTCGGGCCGCTCTGCCGAGTAGACGCGATCGTAGAAGTCTCCTCCACCCGCGGCCTTTGACTCCTCCATGCGTGCGCCGCGGCTGCGGTAATACGTCACGCCCGCGGCCCACACCTCCTGCTGCCCTATCGGCGCCAGCAGCTCTGCCGCATGAAAATCCTGCGACGGCTTTTCCCGCGCGATGACCGCGGTCAGGAACTCCGCCATGTTCTCCAGCGCCAGAAGAGCATCCCACGAGAGCCCGTTGATGCAATAGTATTGGCCTTCTTCTTCAACAAAACTGCCGGCAGTAGTGCGGTAGAGCTTCACGTCCGTCTGGCCTCCTGCTTCCGTTCACCATGGTAAATGCAACAGGCGGCCATCCCGGCGGAGCGCAGGATTCGAAGCTACGCAACGGCCCTGCTTTACCCGCGCCAGGCGTCGAAAGTCCCCGCTCTCACTGCTGCAGCCAGCGCTTCAATGTCCGGTGCAAGCACGCGGTCCCGTTCCAGATGCGCCACGACCTGTCGCACAGCAGCCTGGGCGTCCTCGATCTCCCGGCTGGGCCTGAGCGGCTTGCGGAACTCGAGGGCCTGCGCAGCGCACATCAATTCAATGGCTACAATGCGCTCGGCGTGCTCCACAATCTGGCGCAGCTTGAGCGCCCCCGTCATGCCCATCGAAACGTGATCCTCCTTGCCGCCATCGGTAGGTATGCTGCCCGTGGAGGATGGGTGCGACAACACCTGGCATTCGTTGATGAGCGACGCCGCAACAATCTGCGCAATCATGAATCCCGACGACAGTCCCGGATCGGGGGAAAGAAACGCGGGAAGTCCCTCGTTGATATCCGGATTGAGCAGCCGGTCGATGCGCCGCTCCGTGATGCTGGCCAGGTCAGTAAGCGCAATGGCAGCATAATCGAACGCATACGCCAGTGGCGCTCCATGAAAATTGCCGCCCGAGATGACCGCTTCGTGGCTTTGAACCTCGGAGGAGTCTGCTGGAAAAATAAGCGGATTGTCGGTCGCTGATCCGGCCTCGATCTCCAGCACTCCCGATACATGCGCCAGCACATCGCGCACTGCGCCGTGCACCTGCGGCATGCAGCGCAGGCAATAGGCATCCTGCACCCGCGGATCGTGATCGCGATGCGACTCGCGAATCTGCGAGTCCGCTAGCAGCCGAAGCAAATGAGCTGCGGAAGCAATCTGTCCAGAGTGCGGACGGGCCTGGTGAATGCGCGCATCGAAGGCAGCGGGCGTGCCCATCAGCGCCTCCAGTGACATGGCGCCGGCCAGGTCGGCTAGCTCGGCCACGCGGCGTGCGCGCGTCATGGCCAGCGCACCCACGGCAGTCATGGCCTGGGTGCCGTTCAGCAGCGCCAAACCCTCCTTGGCCGCCAGCGGCAGCGGCTTCAGTCCGGCGCGGCGCAGCGCCTCCGCACCGGCCATGCGATCGCCACGATAAAAGGCCTCGCCCTCGCCAATCACCACCAGTGCCAGATGAGCCAGCGGGGCCAGGTCGCCGCTCGCGCCCACAGAGCCCTTCTCGGGAATCACCGGATGCACCCCGGCATTGAGCAGCGCCAACAGCAGCTCAAGCAGCGCCGGACGAACGCCGCTGAATCCTTTGGCCAGCACGTTTGCGCGCAGCAGCAGCATGGCGCGGGACTCCGCCTCTGCAAGCGGCTGGCCGACGCCGCCAGCATGGCTGCGCACCAGGTTGAATTGCAGCTCGGCCAGCTTCTCCGGCGGAATACGCACGTCTGAAAGCTTGCCGAAACCGGTGTTGACGCCGTAAACCGTCTGGCCCGCCGCCAGAATCTCTTCGATAATCGACCGGCTCTCAGCCGCTCTCGCCAATGCCGATGGCGCAATCGCCACAGGACAGGCAGCCAATGCAACAGCTTCAATCGCATCCAGCGAAAGAGACTGGCCGTCGAGTACCACAGTTTCCATGTGCCCGATGCTAAGCTCGCACGATGTTCCGGTCCATACCGATTGCGCGGTTGAAGTTGGCTATGGTGGCGAATTCGACTATCCTTGGCCATTATGGCCATGGATTCCACGGCACTTCTCGACAGCTACGGAAGAAAGCTGCTCAATGAGTTGCAGAGCAATGCGCGCCTCAGCCTGGCAGAACTCGGGCGGCGCATCGGTCTCTCGCCCACCGCCACGGCCGAGCGGCTGAAGCAAATGGAGGAGATTGGCATCCTGCATGGTTACACTGTCGAGATTGACCGCGAGGCGCTCGGCCTGGAGGTGATGGCCTTCATCCGCATGAGTTGCGGGGGCCAGAACTACCATCGCCTGCTGGACTACGTGCAGACGCTGGAAGAGGTGCGCGAGTGCCACCATCTGACCGGCGGCGACGACCTGCTGCTGAAGGTGACCACCACAAGCATGGCCGATCTGGAGGCGCTGATTGAGGCCCTGCTGCCCTACGGCATCCCGGTAACCAGCCTCGTTCTCTCCTCACCCATCGAGCGGCGCAAGTACGCGGTCACCGGAAGGCTGACCACGGTCACAAAAAAGCAGCTCCGCCGCCGGTGATCCGGACCGCAGCTCCGTGACTTGCGCGACATGCACAAAATCGATTTATAGTTGGAAGACCTACCCTGCACGGGCAGCATCGACGCGCACTGAGTTTGCCGAGCGTCAACCATTGAAAGCGAGACCTGACCGCATGCCACTTACCCGTAGAGACTTTGCCAAACTGGGCGCGCTGGGCCTGGCCGCCCGCCTTGCTCCATCCCTGAACGCACAGACGGGCGAGCGTAAAACAGGCTATGCAGTCATCGGCCTGGGCCGCATCGCCGGACACTTCATGGGGGGCATTCGGAATACTACCAACTCGCAGGTCACTGCGCTTGTCAGCGGCCACCGCGACAAGGCGGAGCGGATTGCCGACCAGTACGGCGTGCCGCACAGCTCCATTTACAGCTACGAGGACTTCGAACGCATCGCTGAAAACAAGGCCGTGGATGCCGTCTACGTGGCGCTGCCCAACTCCATGCACGCCGAGTACACCATCCGTGCAGCCAAGGCCGGCAAGCATGTGCTGTGCGAGAAACCCATGTCCACCAGCGTGGCCGAAGCCGACGCGATGATTGCGGCCTGCAAGGCGGCCAGCGTCAAGCTGATGATTGCCTATCGCTGCCACTATGAGCCCACCAACCTGAAGGCGGTACAGCTCATTCGCGAAGGCGCCATTGGCCAGGTGCAGGCCATCGAGAGCGCATTCGGCTTCAACATTGCCGCGGGCGAATGGCGGCTCAACAGGAAACTCGCCGGTGGCGGGCCCCTCTTCGACGTGGGCATCTACTCGCTGAACGCCTGCCGCTACCTGACCGGCGAGGAGCCAGAACACATCTCCGCCTTTGCCTCGGTCATCGACCACGACGGCCGCTTCAAAGAGGTGGAAGAGAACGTCGCGTGGACAATGAAGTTCCCGTCCGGCATCGTCGCCAGCTGTAACACCACCTACGGCGCGCCGATGAATGGATTCTTCCGCGTGCACGGCTCGAAAGGCACGCTCGAAGGCGCGCCGGCCTTCAACTACGACGGCCTGCATCTGATTGGAGACTTCGGCGGGACGCATCTTGACGAGTCCAACCCGGCGCGCGACCCCTACCAGTTCCAGGCGCAGGCCGAGCACTTCTCTCACTGCGTGCAGAACGGGCTGGACCCGAAGACACCCGGCGAAGAGGGCCTGCGCGACATGCAGTACATCACGCAGATTTATCGCTCGGCAGGAATCAGCATTTAAGGAGCCCGTGCATCAGCCTACTGCAGTCCCAGAATTCTTCGATTCTTTGCCTGGTCCGCTCCTGCGCCGGCAAAATCGTCGAAGGCGCGGTCGGTCACGCGAATGATGCGATCGCGAATAAACGCCGCGCCCTCCGCGGCGCCGTCCTGGGGATGCTTCAGGCAGCACTCCCACTCAAGCACTGCCCAGCCGGGAAAGTCATATTGCGCCATCTTGCTGAAGATGCCGTGGAAGTCCACCTGGCCGTCGCCCAGTGAGCGGAAGCGGCCAGGCCTGTCCATCCAGTCCTGATAACCGCCATAAACACCCGAACGTCCACTGGGCCTGAATTCGGCGTCTTTCACGTGGAAGGCGCGTACGCGGTCGTGGTAGATGTCGAGGAAGGCCAGATAGTCCAATTGCTGCAGAACCATGTGGCTCGGGTCGTAGAGAATGTTGGCGCGTGGATGACCCTGCACTTCAGCTAGAAATCGCTCGAACGTCACGCCGTCGTGCAAATCTTCGCCGGGGTGCAGTTCATAGCAGACATCCACGCCTGCTTCGTCAAACGCCTGCAGAATCGGCAGCCAGCGCAGCGCAAGCTCCTTGAAGGCCTCGTCAATCAACCCTGCCGGACGCTGCGGCCACGGATAGAAGAACGGCCAGGCCAGTGCTCCGGAAAACGTCGCATGCGCATTCAGGCCGAGCCTGCGGCTGGCCGCGGCAGCCCACTGCAACTGCTGCACGGCCCATGCCTGGCGCGCTTTTGCGTCACCCGCCAAGTCCGGCGGCGCGAAACCCGAAAGCATCACATCATAGGCCGCGTGGCTCGCCACTAGCTGACCCTGCAGGTGCGTTGAAAGCTCAGTGAGTGCAAGGCCCGCTCCGCTCAGCGTACCGCGAACTTCATCGCAATACTCCTGGCTCTCCGCGGCTCGCTGCAGGTTGAAAAGGCGGCTGTCCCAGGTGGGAATCTGCACGCCCGCGAACCCCAGCTTGGACGCCCAACCCGCCATTCCCTCAAGGCTGTTGAAGGGCGCTTCATCGCCGGCAAACTGCGCCAGAAAAATTCCCGGCCCCTTAATCGTCTTCATGGTCTCACTCCTGCAAAACGCGAGCCCTACTTAAAATTCGACCCAACTTCTGCTACGGCTGCTCTGGATCGCGCGGTCAATGAACCTCATGCCGCGCACGCCGGCAACAATACCCGGCAACGTCTCAGGCAAGGAGGCTTCACTTCCGCCCTTCCACGCAGTCAGCGCATCGGCAAACTCGCGATAGAGCACCGCAAACGCCTCGATGTAGCCTTCCGGATGCCCGCCCGGCAGCCGCGTAACTGCGCGCGCATCATCGCTGAGGTAGCGGCCGGCCGCATGGCGAATCTCCTCCGGACCGTCCAGCCATTTCAGGCGTAGCCGGTTGGGATCCTCCTGGCGCCAGTCAAGCGAGCCCGCCTCGCCATAAATGCGCAGGCGCAGGCCGTTGCCCTCGCCCGCCGCCACCTGCGAAGCCAGCAGCGAGCCGCCCGCGCCATTGTCCAAGCGCAGGATTGCGGTGCAATCGTCATCAAGCCGCCTGCCCGGAACCACGGACAGCAGCGATGCATTCAGCTCCGTCACTTGCAGGCCAGTCACGTATTCAAGCAGGTGAAACGCGTGTACGCCGATGTCGCCGATGCAGCCGCCGGGGCCGTTCAGTGCAGGATCGGAACGCCATGCGGCCTGCTTCTGGCCGGTGGCCTCAATCGGCTGGCTCAGCCACCCCTGCAGGTACTCAACGGCGACCTTGCGAATCCTGCCCAACTGGCCGCTGGCGCAGATGGCGCGCGCCTCCCGCACCAGCGCATAGCCCGCATAGGTGTGTGTCAACCCGTAAGGCAGGCGCGACGTCGCCACGACCTTCTCCAGCGCAATCGCTTCGGCATAGGTCGCCGTGGCAGGCTTGTCGCTCATCACCGGAAGGCCCGCTTTCAGTGCGGCTTCCGCCACCGGAAGATGAAGATGATTGGGAGTCACAATCGCGACAAAGTCGATGGGGTCGGGCCGCGATGACTCGGCCGCTATCATCTCCTGGTAATTCGCGTAGGCCCGGGCTGGATCGATCCGGTACGCAGCGGCCGCGGCCCTGGAGCGCTCGGGCGACTGCGAGAAAGCGCCGGCGACGAACTCGATTCTGCCGTCCAGCTCTGCAGCCATTCTGTGAACCGGCCCGATAAACGCTCCCGGACCTCCACCTACCATGCCCATCCTAAGCTTGCGCATTCCTGTCATGTTTTGATTCCTCACCCATATCGATCTGAAAAAGCCCCTAACCCACCGGAAGCGCGCGCCGCAATCCGGGCGCCAGTGTTCGCAACAGCACCAGCGCAATCAAGTAAGCGAACGCAGAATAAATAAAAAGCGGAACATAGCTGTGCGTGATCTGCAGAATATTTCCGGCCACCGCGGCAAAGATGGCTCCGCCCAGGGCGCCCGCCACCTGTCCGAAGCTCACCACGGTGCCCACGCACTCAGCCGGGAACATATCGGAGGCTGTGGTAAAGATATTGGCAGACCAACCCTGGTGCGCGCTGGCCGCGAGGCTCACCAGCGCCACCGCGCCCCACTCCGAGTGCAATCCGCCGGCAAACATGATAGGCAGAACGAGGCAGGCGCAGGTGAGCATCGCGGCGAGGCGCGCGGGCTTCAGCGCCATTCCCAGCCGCGCAAATCCGCGCGGCAGCCAGCCGCCGAAGACGCTGCCAACCGCTGAGATGTTGTAGATCACAATCAGTGGCAGGCCCAAGTGCCCCAGGTCCAGATTGAAGCGCGTGCTGAAATACGACGGCAGCCAGAAAAGAAAGAACCACCAGACGGGGTCGGTAAGAAACTTGCCCAGCGCAAAGCCCCATGTCTGCCGATAAGTCAGCAGCTTCCACCACGGGAGCGGCGGGCCGGCCGGCGGGGTCACCACCACCCCGCGGCTCCAGTCCATGGTCTCGTCCGGCTTGCGATACTTTACCGACCACCACACGATCCACATGGCGCTGAACACGCCTGTGGTCAGGAAGGCAGCGCGCCAGCCGAAGTGCAGCGCCACCCAGGGAACAATGGCGGGAGCAAGGATGGCGCCCATGTTTGCGCCGGAGTTGAAAATGCCCGTTGCCAGCGACCTTTCCCTGGGCGGAAACCACTCGGCCGTGGCCTTGATAGCGGCGGGGAAATTGCCGCTTTCGCCGAGGCCCAGAAAGAAGCGCGCCACGCCAAAGCCAAAAACCGACGTCACCAGCGCGTGGCCCATGGCGGCCAGGCTCCAAATGCCGGTGACGATGGGATAGCCTTTGCGGCAGCCCAGCCGGTCGACAAGCCGCCCTGCGAAAATCACGCCGAGCGCATAGGCGATCTGGAAAGCATCCACGATGTAGCCGTACTGAACCTCACTCATGCTGATGGAAGATTCGACCGTCGGCCAACCATGCAACAGGGGAACCAGATGAATCGTGCTCTGCGCCAGCACCGGCTTGAGGATGGCGATGACCTGCCGGTCCATGTAGTTGATGGATGTGGCCACGAACAGCATCGCGCAGATTGTCCAGCGCCCCGGGAGAGCGGGCGGCTCGGCCAGGATTTCCGTCTCAGCCACGGGATCGCTCATGCGCTACCAGTCGCTCAACGTGCCGTCGAGCTTGCGGTTGACGGGCAGATACGCCCGCTGATACGGATATTTCGCTGCCAGCGCTTCGTCCAGATCCACGCCCAATCCCGGCGCGTCTCCCGGATGCATGAGGCCATCCTTGAAGAAGTATTTGTGGGGAAATACCGCGTCGGTTTCGTCCATGTGCGGCATGTGTTCCTGAATGCCGAAGTTGTGAATCGCCGTGTCGAAGTGCAGCGCGGCGGCCATCGTCACGGGCGACAGATCGGTCGCTCCATGAAAGCCCGTGCGCACGTGATACATCGCGGCAAAGTCGGCGGCCTTCTTAACGTGCGTGATACCGCCAGCGTGCACAGTCGTCATGCGAATGTAATCGATCCACTGATTGCGGATCAGGTCGTGCGCGTCCCAGATCGAGTTGAACACCTCGCCCACGGCAATGGGCGTGGTGGTGTGCTCACGGATCACTTTGAAGCCTTCCTGCAACTCTGCCGGCGTCGGGTCTTCTATCCAGAAGAGATGGAATGGCTCAAGTTCCCTGCCCAGGCGTCCCGCCTCAATGGGAGTCAACCTGTGATGACAGTCGTGCAGCAGGTGCAGGTCCTGGCCAAATGTCTCGCGCACTCGCGCAAAGAGTCGTGGCACATTGCGCAGATATGGCTCGGTGGCCCACTCGTACTCCGAAGGCAGCCCGCGCTCGGCGGGTTCGTAGCGTCCCGGCCCCTTGGATACGCCATAGGTTGTCGAGAGCCCGGGAAAACCGCTCTGCACACGGATGGCCTTGTAGCCCATCTCGACGTGGCGCGCCACGTCTTCAATGGCGTGATCGATGTCCTTGCCGTTGGCGTGGGCGTAGACCATTACGCCTTCGCGGCTCCTGCCGCCCAGCAGGTTGTAGACCGGCGTGTTGAGCGCTTTCCCCTTGATGTCCCACAGGGCTACGTCCACGGCCGCAATGGCCGACATGGTGACCGGCCCGCGCCGCCAGTATGGACCTCGATAGAGATATTGCCAGATGTCTTCGGTCTGGAACGGATCGCGGCCGATGATGCATGGAATCACGTGGTCCGCGAGATAGCTGGCCACGGCAAGCTCGCGCCCGTTCAACGTACCGTCGCCCAGGCCATAGATGCCCTCGTCGGTCTCGATTTTGAGCGTGACAAAATTCCGGCCCGGAGAGGTGATGTTTACGTATGCATTCGTAATTTTCACAGCGGCAATGACTCCTTATGCGCAAATGATTGGCAAAAGCTGCTACTGATTCACGCCGCTCGCCAGGAATCCGCCATCGACGGCCAGGATTTCGCCAGTGACAAACGATGCCGCCTCCGACGCCAGAAAGATGGCCGCGCCGGCAATCTCCTTCGCCTCGCCAAAGCGGCGCATGGGTGTGCGCAGCAGGAGTTCATCGCCGCGCGGCGTGCCCTGCACAAGCCTTGCGTTCAACGGCGTGGGAAAGACTCCGGGGGCGATGGCGTTGACGTTCACCCCGGTCTGCGCTAGCTCGATGGCCAGCACCTGCGTGAGTGACGCCACGGCCGCCTTGCTGGCCGCGTATGCAGCCACACGGTAGAAGCCCACAAACGAGGAAAGCGAAGCAAAGTTGATGATTCTTCCATAGCCCTCGCGGACCATACTCTTGCCGAAGATCTGGCATGCGCGCAGGGTGCCGGTGAGGTTGGTATCCATCACACGCTCCCAGTCCGCCTCCTCGGCTTCCAGCGTGGGCGCCTTGTGGGTGATGCCGGCTGCATTCACGAGGATGTCCACCTTGCCGAACTCTTTGATCACTGCGTCGTGGAGCGCCTGCACCGAGGACCGGTCCTGCACGTCGCTTGCCACGCGCAGCGAGAGACGGCCCATCGCTTCAATTTCCGCAGCCGTCTTCTCGACCTGCTCGAGTCGGCGAGAGCTGGGCACAACAACCGCGCCGGCCCCGGCCAGGCCCAATGCAACCGCGTGACCGAGCCCGGTGGTCCCACCGGTCACCACCGCGACCCTGCCGCTTAGATCGAAAAGACTCTCGCTCATGCGTGCCTCCCTGCTGTTTGTCCCGACTTCGCCACTTTACAGGACGCGCTTGCCAGCGGTCATGCGCCCACACCCTCCGCCCAGGAAAATCTATCACGTAAGGCGATTTACTGATGAGCAGCGCCGGCACAGGCGGGGCGCAATGCGATACAGTGTCATTGGACGTTTGACTAGGAGCCATGGACCCGATTTCCATTCCCGATTCTACGCGCCGGTGGGATTGCGTGAGCCTGGGCGAAGTGATGCTGCGTCTCGACCCCGGCGAAGGGCGCATCCACACCACCCGACAGCTGCAGGTGTGGGAGGGCGGCGGCGAATATAACGTGGCCCGCGGGCTGCGCCGCTGCTTCGGCCTGCGCACCGCCATCGCCACGGCGCTGGCGGACAACGCCGTCGGCCGCCTGGCGGAAGACCTGCTGCTGCAGGGCGGCGTGGATACTTCCCTGCTCAGGTGGGTTGCCTATGACGGCGTGGGCCGCACGGTTCGCAACGGACTCAATTTTACCGAGCGCGGCTTTGGCACGCGCGCGGCGGCCGGCTGCTCCGACCGGGGCCACACCGCAATCAGCCAGGTGAAGCCCGGCGATTTCGACTGGGAGACGATCTTCGGCGCGTCGAATGGCGCGCGCTGGTTTCATACCGGCGGCATCTTCGCCGCGCTTTCAGCCTCAACGGCCGAGGTGGCCGCTGAAGCCATGGACTCCGCCCACCGCCACGGCACGCCGGTCTCCTATGACCTGAATTTTCGCGACTCGCTGTGGAAATCCATCGGCGGAAAAGCGAAGGCCCAGGAAGTGAATCGCTCACTGGTCCGCAAGGTGGACCTGCTGCTGGGCAACGAAGAAGACTTCTCCGCCATGCTCGGCGTGGAGATCAAGGGCGTGGGAGAGGACTTTACGGAATTGCCGGTTGCCGGGTACGAGGCGATGTTGCGCGAGGTGGCCGCCGCCTATCCCAACCTGAAGCTCATCGCCAGCACGCTGCGCACCGCGCACACCGCCAGCCGCAACGCTTGGGGCGCCATCGCGCTGTATCAGGACGAGATTATCCACGTGCCCCAGCGCGAGATCGAGATCCTGGACCGCGTGGGCGGCGGCGACAGCTTTGCCTCGGGACTGATTTACGGCCTGCTTGCCGCGAGGCCGATTGAGTGGGCGGTGCAGTGCGGTGTGGCTCACGGCGCGCTGGCCATGACCACGCCGGGGGACACGAGCATGGCCACTCTGGCTGAAGTCGAGCGCGCCATTAAAGGCGGTTCCGCCAGGATCGCTCGATAAGCAGCGGCGCATAATAGTCTGAGAATTGCGAGAGGAACGACATGTCAGACGCCACAAGGGAAACCATTGAACACATCGGACTGATTCCAGTTCTGCGGGCGCACTCCGCTGCCCAGGCACATGCGGTCGTGAGGGCGCTGATCGCCGGGGACATCAATATTGTGGAAGTCACGATGACGGTTCCCGGCGCGGTGGACCTGTTGAGAGATCTGAAGCGCGAGTATGGCGACAATCTGCTGCTCGGCTCCGGCACGGTGACCACGGCAGAGCAGGCCGGCGCGACCATTGATGCCGGCGCGGAGTTCGTCGTCAGCCCCAGCTTCCATCCTGAAGTGGTGGCCGTTACACGCGACTGCGGCAAGGTCTCCATCCCCGGCGCGCTTACGCCGACCGAGGTCATCACGGCATGGCGGGCAGGCGCGGATTACGTGAAGATCTTTCCCTGCTCCGCGATGGGCGGAGCCAGCTATCTGAAGGCGCTGCTCGCTCCGTTTCCTGAATTGAAGCTGATTCCCACCGGCGGCGTCACGCTGCAGACCGCTGACAGCTTTCTTCGCGCCGGAGCACGCGCGCTGGGCATTGGCAGCGACCTGGTTAACCTGGCCGCCATCGAAGCAAGGACTCCGGAGGTCATCACCGAAACGGCCAGGGCGTATTTGAATGTGCTGGCGCAGGTGCGCACTGAAATGCAACCGGCCGAGTAGACGGACCAGGAGGCAGCGTGGTCACGCTCCGCATCGCGCTCCGCAACTATGCGGATTTTGAAAACGCACTCGACGAAGAGGCGCGGCTGTTCGAGGCGCTGCATCCCGGCGTGCATGTCGAGCTGGTTTCAACGGGCATCCACGAGCTGCACCGCTCGGCCATTACGCAAGGCGGGCTGCGCGATGGGCATTTCGATCTTGCCCTGCTGGTGACGGACTGGCTGGCTGAGGGAGTGGCGGCTGGCGCGCTTGAAGACCTGCGCCTTTGGCAG
>JAGWRX010000238.1 GCA_028876395.1 Acidobacteriota bacterium | reverse complement strand
GGCCCGGGCGCACAGGCCGGGAGATTTCGCTCCCTCGCGCACATCTCACTTGTTAGCGCGCGCCCTGTACGTCGCCAGATTTTCCGTACCCTCCGGCGCCTTCCTTCTACAAGTTTCCCAAGCGAACAAAAATGAAACGAGGACTCTATGTCTACCAAGCATGATGTAGCCGTCGAGCTTGCCGGCGGCAAGCGACTGGTTTTTGAGACCGGCCGCATGGCCAAGCAGGCCTCTGGCGCCGCACTGGTGACCACGGGCGAAACGGTTGTTCTTGCCACTGCTGTGGCATCCCCTGATCCAAGAGAGGGCATCGACTTCTTCCCACTGACGGTCGATTACCGCGAATACACCTACGCCGGCGGGCGCATTCCCGGCGGATTCATCAAGCGCGAAGGCCGCCCCAGCGAAAAGGAAGTCCTGACCTGCAGGCAGATTGACCGCCCCATCCGTCCACTTTTTCCAGACGGCTTCCGCAACGAGACCCAGGTGATCGCGCTGGTCTTCTCCGCCGACAAGGAGAACGACCCTGATGTGGTTGCCATCAACGCTGCGGCTGCCGCGCTCGCGCTCTCCGATATTCCGTTCAGCGCCACCGTTGGC
This sequence comes from Acidobacteriota bacterium, assembly GCA_028876395.1. Lineage (GTDB taxonomy): Bacteria > Acidobacteriota > Terriglobia > Terriglobales > Acidobacteriaceae > Telmatobacter. The sequence continues at coordinate 5,585 of JAGWRX010000238.1, read as the reverse complement.
GCCGTCCGGGTTGGCCGCGTGGATGGCGAATTCGTCATCAATCCCACCTATGCGGAGCGCGCAGCCACAACCGTCAACATCATGGTTGTCGGGCACAAAGACGGTATCGTCATGATCGAATCCGGCGCCAAGGAAGAGACAGAAGAGGTCATCCTGGCGGCCATCGAATTCGCTCACGGCGAAATCAAGAAGATCGTCGCGGCCATTGACGAACTGGCATCCAAGGCAGGCAAGGCCAAGCGCGCTTTCACCGCGCCGGAGTTCGACGAGACCTATTACGCCGAGCTCAAGGCGAAGGTTGGTGACCGGCTCAAGGATGCGCTCGACACCAAGACCCACGGCAAGACCGAGAGCTATGCACTGATCAAAAAGATCAAGGACGAGCTGGCGACAGAACTGCCCGCCGACGATGCCGGCGCCAAGAAAAAGCTGGGGACCTACTACGAACACCTGCGCGAGCGGATCTTCCGCGAGCAGGTGACCAAGGACCGCATCCGGCCCGACCGCCGCGCTTTCGATGAGATTCGCCACGTCAGCATTGAGACGGGCGTGCTGCCCCGCACGCACGGGTCGGCACTGTTTACCCGCGGCGAAACGCAGGCTCTGGTCACGGCCACGCTGGGCACTGCCGATGAGGGCCAGCGCCTTGAGAGCTTTGAGGGCGAGCAAAAAAAGAGCTTCATGCTGCACTACAACTTCCCGCCCTTCAGTGTGGGCGAGACGGGCCGCATGAGCGGCGTGGGACGCCGCGAGATCGGACACGGAGCCTTGGCTGAGCGCGCTATCACAGCGGTTCTTCCCAGCGCCGAGGAGTCCCCCTACACCATCCGCATCGTCTCTGACATTCTTGAGTCCAATGGTTCTTCGTCCATGGCCTCGGTCTGCGGCGCGAGTCTGGCGCTCTTCGATGCCGGCATTGCTCTCAAAGGCTCGGTTGCGGGCGTGGCGATGGGTCTGGTGAAGGAAGGCGACGACTACGCCATCCTCACCGACATTGCAGGCGCTGAAGACCACTACGGCGATATGGACTTCAAGGTGGCCGGTACCCGCAAGGGAATCACCGCGCTGCAAATGGACATCAAGATCGGCGGCCTGACCCGCGAAATCCTGCAGCAGGCCATGGAGCAGGCGCGCAGGGGCCGCATCTTCCTGCTGGACAAGATGGATGCCATCATCGACGGGCCTCGCCAGGAGCGGTCGCAGTATGCGCCCCGCATTCACACTCTCCAGATTCCCACCGACAAGATTCGCGATCTGATCGGACCGGGCGGAAAGACCATTCGCGGCATTATCGAGCAGACCGGCGTCAAGATCGACGTGGACGACACCGGCCGGGTCAATGTTGCCTCCTCAGACGGTGAGGGCCTTAAAAAGGCGCTCGAGATCATAGGCAACATCACCGCCGTGCCTGAGGTTGGCAAGATCTACCTGGGCAAGGTGGTCAGGCTGGCAGAGTTTGGCGCGTTTGTCGAACTGTTCCCCGGCACCGACGGGCTGCTGCACATCTCCGAGATCGCGGAGCATCGCGTGAAGGATGTCAAGGACGAGCTGCGCGAGGGCGATCAGGTGATGGTCAAGGTTCTGGCCATCGAGGGGAATCGCATCAAGCTCAGCCGCAAGGCGCTCATCAAGGAACAGAAGGCCAAGCTCGCGCAGTCTGCTCCAGCCGAGGCCGAAGAGGCAGAGGCTCCGGCGCAACCCAGGACTGCCAGCGAGTTCGACGAGCGGCAGCCGCGCTCCAATCAGAGCACAATTCTGATTGAGGGTGGCGATGACTTCGACGACGATGAAGAAGAAGAGTCGGACGAGGAGACGGAGCCGAACTTCAACCGCGTTGAGGGTACGCCCACGCCTGCAGGTCAGACGGCGGGTTCGGGCCGTCCTCCGGCGAATAACAATCGTCGTCGGCGTCGCCGCAGGCCGGGTGGGGGTCGCGGACCGGGCAGTGGCGGCGGCCAGAGCTAGAATGCAGTCCTAGAACGCAGTCAAGGTTTCTTGCGCAGCAAGGCCCGGGCATGATGTCCGGGCCTTGCTGTGTGTGGGATCAACCGGGGACGGCCACGGTTGGAAGACTCCAGTGTGGCGACTGTCAGCTGCGTGCCTCACAATTGATCAGGCTATTTGCGCGCCCCGTAATTCATTGGATAACCTCCCCATGAAATTTCCATGGCCCGGTGTACCTTCTCAAATAGACTCAACTGCGATGGCTGCCAGTCTTTATATTGTCGTCGAAGGCGACGATCCGGGGTTTGATATCTTCGTCAACGGCCACGCCGTGGCCCGTAACGAGGAATCTCTTGAGCGGTTGGCGACGACGCTGCGCGTTAAGCCGCTGCTGGATTTCTTTTCAGCAGACGAGAATTCAATGGCCCTGCTGTTGGAACAGGGTGCAGGCAACCCGGAGTGGACGCGCCATCTGCCACAGCCGCAGTGGTACATGGCCGCTGACGGCCTGCAGACGATCACCGCGCTGATCAATTTCTTGTCTGCGAATTCAGCGGCTCTTGGCTCTGAGACCTACCCAGTGCTGGCCGAACTCCGGGAATACGAGCGCGTACTGCGCAAGACTGAGCAACGCGGACTCCGCTGGCATCTGGCGGCAAGCTGGCGCTAGCCATCGGCGCGATCAGTCAATCAGCCACAGGTTGTGGTTCCCTGGGCGCAAATACATTTCCCATGCGCTGGATCTCCGCTCCAACGCTGCGCAGTTTCTCTTCAAAGCGCTCATAGCCCCGATCCATGTGGTACACGCGGTCGAGAATCGACTCGCCGTCGGCTACCAGCGCCGCCAGCACCAGGGAGGCGGAGGCACGCAGGTCCGAGCACATTACGGCTGCCGCGGAGAGCTTTGCCGGACCGCGCACGGTGGCCGTTCGGCCGTCCACCTTGATGTTGGCGCCCATGCGCACCAGTTCCTGCACGTGCATGAAGCGGTTCTCGAAGATGTTCTCCTTGATCAGGCTCACGCCATCGGCCTGCGTGGCAAGGGCCATGTACTGGGCCTGCATGTCGGTGGGGAAGCCGGGATACTCTTCGGTGGAGATGTCGGCCGCCAGCAGGCGCTCGCCAGGGTGCACGCGCACGGAGTCGGGGCCAGGAATATCGATGCGCACGCCGGCCTCCTCCAGCTTGGCGATAATGGCGCGTAGATGGTCTGGGTTGCAGTCTGCCACGGTCAGGTCGCCACCGGTGATTGCCCCGGCAATGAGGAACGTGCCTGCTTCGATGCGGTCAGGATTGATGCGGTAGCGCGCGCCGTGAAGGCTTGCGACGCCTTGCACCCGGATGGTGGAAGTCCCGGCGCCCTCGATCCTGGCGCCCATGGCTGTGAGCAGGGCGGCAAGGTCCGTGACTTCCGGCTCGCGCGCACAGTTTTCCATCACGGTTTCGCCGTCGGCCAGTACGGCGGCCATCAGCAGGTCTTCCGTGCCTGTTACAGTGATCTTGTCAAAGACCAGGTGCGCGCCCTTCAGCCGGGAGGCACGCGCCTCCAGGTAGCCGTGCTCCTGCACAATGGTCGCGCCCATCTTTTCCAGGCCCTTGATGTGCAGATCGATGGGCCGTCCGCCAATGGCGCAACCGCCCGGCATGGCCACGCGAGCCATACCTGTTCTTGCCACCAGCGGTCCAAGCACGAGGGAACTGGCCCGCATGGTCTTCACGATTTCGTACTTTGCGACGGGGTCGGAAAGGGTACGGCAACTGATGGTTGTGTGGTGCCGGTCGTTTTCAGCGCCCAGGTCGACCACCGCTCCCATGGAGGCCAGGAGTTTGCGCTCGGTTTCAATGTCCCGCACCTGGGGAATGTTTTCGAGCGTTATCTCGTCCTCGGTGAGAATAGCGGCAGCCATGCACGGCAGTGCCGAGTTTTTGGCGCCTGACACCCGGATGGTGCCCACCAGCGGATTGCCGCCGCGAATGACAAATTTATCCATGAAAAATGTGCCGCTCCTGACCTTCCAGTTTAAATCCCTGGGCGAGGAAAGAAGGGAAGCGACAAGGCAGGGACACTTGAAGGCAACAACCCTGAAGTTCTGGCGTTCGGGTGCGTTGCGGGTGGAGAAGTGCAGCGCGGGGTAGATTGATCAGATACCGGCATCTAAGCAGGATGCCGGACGGGAGACTCTACAACTCCAAAACGTTGTCTTCAATTGCCAATCGAACGTTGCCGTCTGACTTGGCCAGTCGCCGCACGGCTTCGGGCTTGTCGACTTTGGCCTTGAGCATCACCAGAGCCACCGGAACGCTGCGGCCCGCGCTCTTGATGGTCTGCACCGCAGTCTCGCGGTTGATGTTGCAGGCTCGCATCAGGATGCCAATGCCGCGCTCAACCAGCTTAGAGTTCTGCATGTGCACGTTGACCATCAGGTTCTCGTACACGTAGCCCAGGCGCGTCATCGCGCCGGTGGTAATCATGTTCAGCACCATCTTCTGGGCGGTGCCGGCCTTCATGCGCGTTGAGCCGGAAACGACTTCGGGGCCGACTTCGGCCACAATGGCGATGTTGGCGGCTTCGGCCAACGGAGTTCCCTGGTTGCATGTAACGGCTGCAGTGAAGGCGCCTCGTGCGCGTGCATAGGCCACGGCAGCTACCACGTAGGGGGTCCGGCCTGAAGCGGAAAGTCCCACCACGACGTCTTTGCGCGTCGGGCGGCGGCGGGCAATGTCACGCTGTCCCAGTTCCTCTGAGTCTTCATTCACCTCGACGGCTGAAGCAAGCGCCTTGGGTCCGCCAGCCATTATGTACTGCACCTGTCCGGGGGCGGTGGAGTAAGTGGGCGGGCACTCCGAGGAGTCGAGGGCGGCGATGCGCCCGCTCGAGCCTGCACCGATGTAGATCAGCCGGCCGCCATCCCGAAGGCTGCGGGCCACCTGGTCAATCACCTGGGCAATTTCGGGAATCGCCTTCTTGACTGCTGCCGCTACTTTGCTGTCTTCGTGATTGATAATGCGGGCGATTTCGAGCGCGGATTTTGTGTCGAATCCCTGAGAAGCCTCATTCTGGCTCTCGGTGGTCAACTTCTGGAGCAAGGCTGCCGGATCTCTCCTGGCATCCTCTCTTATGTGCGTATCGGCCGTTTCCTGCATGGTCGGACTGCTTAGCATCGAGCGATTCCCCAGAATCTTATTGTAGCCGCAAATTGAGCAAGTCCAGACAGAATTATCTCAGGATGAGCTTCAAAACGTATCCCTATTTCGGGGGAGAAAGCAGCGCCAGACGGACAGCATCATGAAAAGCAGGCCAAACCTCTCGTATCAATTGGCTTTGCCGATCGGGCCAGGTGCGATTGGTCAACAGAACCACTGCAACACGCGCTTCCAGGTCGATCCAGAGGGAGCATCCGCTATACCCCAGGTGCCCAATCGAATGCGGCGAAAAGTGCTGCCCTGCCGAGGATTCCGCTGACGGCGTATCCCAGCCAAGAGCCCTTGAACTGCCGTCCGGTTTCTGGCGCTCGGCAAAGTGCTCGATCGTTCCAGCTTCAAACAGACGCGGTGATTCCAAGCTGGCCTCGCGCCGTAGACCCTCAAGGATGCTCTGGGCAAAACGCAGAATATCCGGCACGTTGGAGAACAGGCCGGCG
>JAGWRX010000237.1 GCA_028876395.1 Acidobacteriota bacterium | reverse complement strand
TTCCAGTAGAGGCCGCGCTGGGCGAGGAGCTGCTGGTGCGAGCCCATCTCGCGCAACTGGCCTTTGTGCATGACGAGGATGGTGTCTGCGCGCTGGACGGTGGAGAGGCGGTGGGCGATGAGGACGCTGGTGCGGCCTTCGACCATGCGCTCGAGTGCGCCGCGGATGCGCAGCTCGGTGTCTGTGTCCACGCTGGAGGTGGCCTCGTCGAGGATGAGGATGCGGGGATTGTAGGCGAGGGCGCGGGCGAAGTTGATGAGCTGCTTCTGGCCGGTGGAGAGCGAGGAGCCGCGCTCGCGGACGGGCTCGTCAAAGCCGCCGGGCAGGGCCTCGATGAAGTCGAGGACGTTGACGTCGCGGGCTGCCTGGCGCAGGGCTGCCTCAGTGATGTCCTCGTTGCCGAGGCGGATGTTTTCAGCCAGCGTGCCGGTGAAGAGGAACGGGTCCTGGAGGACGACGGCGAAGTGCTGGCGGAGGGCAGTGAGGTCCTGCTCTCGGAGGTCCACGCCATCGACGAGAATCTGGCCGGCGGTGACGTCGTAGAAGCGCATCATCAGGCTGGTGAGGGTGGTTTTGCCGGCTCCGGTGTGGCCGACGATGGCGACGGTCTGGCCGGGCTCGATGGTGAAGGAGACGTCCTTCAGAATCCACTCGATGCCAGGGATGGCAGCCAGGGCGGCGGCTGTTTCCTCAGGGGCTAAAGCCCCTGCTGTTTGGGCGGGGTTGATGTACGGGCTGAAGCCCGTACCCTTCAGTTCCGTACTCACGGTGGAGCGGGCGGCGTGGTTGACGGCGGCGTGCTGAGCGGGGGTGAGTTTCTGATAGGTGAACCAGACGTGACGGAACTCGATGCGGTTGCTGCCGTCGCCCTGGCGGGGATGGGCGGGGTTGACGATTTCCGGCGGCGTGTCGAGGAGCTTGAAGATGCGTTCGCAGGCGGCCATGGCGGCTTGCAGGATGTTGTATTTGTCGCTGAGGTCCTGGATGGGCCGCCAGAAGCGCTGGGAGTACATGTTGAACATGGCGAGGACGCCGATGGTGACGGAGCCGGAGAGGACGCCGAAGCCTCCGCGCCAGATGACGAGGGCGATGGCGACGGCGGAGAGCAGCTCGACGGCGGGGTAGTAGAGGGCGTAGGCGAGGATGGTGTCTTTGAAGGCGATCATGTGCTGGCGGTTGACGGCCTCGAAGTCGTCGTAGGCGCGCTGCTCGCGGTTGAAGAGCTGGACGACGGTCATGCCGCTGACGTGCTCCTGGGTGAAGCTGTTGATGCGGGCGATGGCGGCGCGGACGCGGCGGTAGCTTTCACGGACGTGGTCGCGGAAGATGCGTGTGACGATGAGGATGAGCGGCAGGACAGCAAAGGCCAGCAGGGCCAGCCACCAGTTGATGCTGAGCATGACGACGGCCATGATGGTGAGGGTGAAGAAGTCGTCGACGATGGCGAGGATGCCGCCGGTGAACATTTCGTTGATGGCATCGACGTCGGAAGTGATGCGGGTGACGAGGCGGCCGACGGCGTGGGTGTCAAAGAAGCCGATGTGCATGCGCTGCATGTGGCGGAAGATGTCGCGGCGCAGGTCAAACATGATTTTCTGGCCGGTCCACTGCATGAGGTAGGTCTGGATGAACTCAAAGAGATAGGCGGACAGGAGCGCGACCAGATAAACGCCGGCGAGCGCGGTTACGCCCTGGACGGGATCGACGGGCAGGCGGCGCGTGAGCCATGTGGTGGCGGGGCCGGGCTTGCCGGTGAGGTAGCGGTCGAGGGCGACCTTGACGAGATAGGGACCGGCTACGTCACTGAGGGACTTGAGGGAAACGGCAACCGAAGAGACGAGCGCCTGCCACCAGTAGGGGCGCAGATAATAGGCCAGGCGCCGGATGAGGCGCGAGTCGTAGACCTTGCCGACCGGGTCCTCGTCGGCTTTGCGAGGTTCCGGCCTGGGCGGGTCGGGCTGCTTCGGGTTGGGCTGGAGGGGATGAGTTTGCGCTTGGTCCGCCATCGGTCGGGGTCGGCTTCCTATTTGTATTGTACGGGGCAGGGTGGAGAAAGGTCGCGGGCGGCGGCGAAACTCGCCCGGCGGATTGTTCGTAATAAGTGTTTGTGCATGCGATGCAGCCAGTTACTCTGATTCTGCAATGAGGAGGCCTGGGATGCGTGATACAGGGGACGCACTGGCCGGGGACGATCCGATCTATTCCCGGCTTGAGGATCAGATTGCCTGGTACGACCGCAAGAGCAGTTCTGCGCAGCGGGCTTTCAAGCGGATCAAGGTGACAGAGATCCTTGCCGCGGCCGTCATTCCATTTCTGGCCGGCATCAGCTTGCCGCATGACAAGCTGATTATCGCGGGCCTGGGCGTGCTGATTACGATTCTTGAGGGTTTTCTGCACCTGAACCAATACCAGCAAATCTGGGGGAGTTATCGCTCCACGTGCGAGGCGCTGAAGCACGAGAAGTATGTGTATCTGGCCAAGGCGGGGCCGTATGCAGGCGCCGCGGACCCGCGCGCGCTGCTTGCCGAACGGGTGGAGTCCACCGTTTCGCAGGAGGACGCGCAGTGGAGTTCTCTCCAGCAGCAGGCAGGCAAGGCGGCTGTGAAGGAGCCGTGAAGCGGCTTGCCTACTGAGCCCGCACGAACTCGGCCTGGCGCTCGGTGGCGGGACGATGTGGATACGTATTCAAGGCGGCCACATGGAGGTGGGCGTTTTCGGGGTTGATGGTGACGGTGACCACGCGGCCCTTTTCCGACTCGGCTGTCTGTCTGAGGAAGGCCCAGGTGGCCGTGGCCTTTTGACCATCGAAGGTGGCCGCCTGAGTGCCCCAGTCGCAATCCGCGGGCTTGCATTTTCCCCACGCGTGGATGGAGAGCTGATTCCCCGTGGCGGCGATCTCCAGCCTGCTGACGCTGCCGCGTTGCAACGGGGAGGAATCGACCCAGGCGCCTGCGAGCGGACTTTCGGTGGACGCGGCGGTAGTTGTCGCCGCCGGCGTTGCCGTGTTGCCGGCTGTGCCATTGGTCGAGTTGCCTGCGGCGCTTGAACCATGCCGCGCAAAGAATGTGGCAGCGGCAATCGCCAGCAGGGCGGCCACGGCAATGCCCGCATAGAGCGGCGTCTTTGAAGCGCGGGCAGCTGAGGGCTCATGGACCGGAGCGTTCGCGGGCGGTAGTTGCACGGAGACGGTGGCATGCACGGGCTCGCTGCTGGCGACGCTGGACGCGCCGACGTACTGGCGAAGCGCGTCAATCAGCAGCTGCACGTCAGAGTTCCAGCGCGTGTGGGTAATTTCCACGCTGTTGCGGAAGGCCAGGTCTTTGAGATTCTCCGGCAACTGGTCAGGGTGGGGCATGCTGGCGCCATGCACCAGCACGGGAATGACCGCGATGTCGCGGGCCAGCGCGGAGGCGATTTCGAGCCGGACAAAATCGTTTGGGTCGTCGAGACGCCGTTCGCCGGAGCTATTGGCGACGGTGGCCCAGGCGGGTCCGATGACGGCGAGCAGGACGCCGCAGGTGGCTACGTTGTCATCGATGACCTTGCGAAAATCGAGTCCCGGCTTGATGTCGGTTACGTCCATAAAGACCGATTTTTCGCCGAAGGTTCGAGTCAGGTCGTCGAACAGCCGGCCGGCTTCGCCTTCCGTGTCATCCCTGCGGTAGCTGATGAAGATTGCCCGCCCCATAGCACCCTCCCGCGCAAACTGCAGAACCGAGCGCGCTCATTCGCAGCCAGAATAGGGTGTGGCGCCGGTTTGAGCAAACTAAATCGGAGAGCGCGGGAGGGCGTGAGGGAGCATGGCAGGATTCTGATGCGTCCTCGACACTGGTTCCGAGATGCTCTAGGCTCAAGAACGTGGGATTCCATGAGTTTCTGGGCAATTCGGGGACGGTGACGCGGCTCAGGGAGAGCATCGCGGCGGGGCGGTTTCCGCAGGCGATGATACTGGCCGGGCCGAAGGGCGCGGGCAAGTACACGCTGGCGCTGATGCTGGCGCGGGCGGTGAACTGCCTGGAGCCGACAGAGAGTGACGGGCTGCCGGACTTCTGCGGGCGCTGCCGGAACTGCGAGCGGATTGGCGATGCGGCGAATCTGGAAGAGCGCGTGACCGAGGCCGTGGACGCGCGCGAGGAGATGCGCGACGCCGACAAGCGGGAGACGCGGATTCTGATCCAGACGCACCCGGATGTGCTGATTGTGCCTCCGGACCCGCCGCAGTTGCTGATCAAGCTGGGGCAGGTGCGGCAGGTGATTCACGTGGCGTGGTACCGGCCTCCGACGGAAGCAAAGCGGTCGTTCACGATTTTTACCTCGTCGGCGTTTATGAAGGAGGCGGCCAACAGCCTGCTGAAGGTGCTGGAGGAGCCGCCGGAGCATACGTCGCTGATTCTGCTGACGGAAAACCCGCAGGAGCTGCTGCCGACGATTCGCTCGCGGGCGGTGATGCACCGGCTGGGCGCGCTGCCGGCGGCGGAGCTGGAAGCGCTGCTGCTGGAGCGGCGGCCGCAGATGAAGCGGGAGGACCGGGCGCTGGCGGCGCGGCTGGCCGAGGGCGCGGTGGGACGGGCGCTGACTCTGGACCTGGGCGCGTATCTGGCCAGCCGCAAGGATGCGCTGGTGGTGTTGCTGACGGCGCTGCGGGAGCCGGACTATTCGCAACTGTTTCGCGCGACGGAGACGTATCGCGCGGGAGCGGACGGGCAGGAGAAGACCATCAACCTGCTGCGGGCGTTGGGCAGCCTGTTGGAGGACCTGCTGCTGGTGGTGGCGGGCACTCCGCAACTGGTGCGGAATGTGGATATGACCGCCGAGTTGGAGCGGCTGGCGCAGGGGCTGACCGTGGACTGGATTGACGGGGCGGCGCGGGCGCTGGGGCAGGTGGAGCAAGGCATGCGGCGGAACCTGCTGCGGTCGCTGTCACTGGACGCGATGGCGGTGGCACTGGGCGAGCGCTGAGGCGCGCTTTCCCGGCGCGGCAATGCAACCCCGGCCTTTCGCGGGGCATCTTTGAGAGTAGAATCAGGCAAACCCAACGCTTGGAAGCCGCCACTGAACAGGGATTCCCTGACGGGGCGTCGTTGTCTTCAGTGTCTCCATGGCGGGAGTTGGGCGCGACCTGTGCATCCCGGAGCGTAGAGTCTCACTTCCCCAAGGGAGGACCGCAGCCATGATTAGTCCAGAAGTCCTGACCGGCAGTGAACACGACAGCAGCGTGGCAACCGCCGCGCCTGCGCAGCGCATTTCGAGAGTTTCTCCGACGCCATTTCGCTTTGCGCCCCACGCCGCCGAGGAGGAGATGGCTCACCGGCAGGCGGAGTTGTTTTATCTGCAGAAGCAGATTCAGGCGCAGACGCCGATGGTGATTGTGTTGACCGATGGCGAGCGCGTGGAGGGCTGCATTGAGTGGTACGACCGGCGGGCGCTGAAGGTGCGCGGGCGGACCAGAACGCTGATTTACAAGTCGGCGATTAAGTACATGTACAAGCTGGGCGATGGCGGGCAGTAAGCGCTAATCGCCAATGGTATGGGCGGCTTTGCGCAGGCGGTCGCGGATGGCGGCGCCGAGGCCGGCTGCGGGCGGCAGGGGGCAGAGGATGACGGCACAGCCCTGGGCGTCCAGCGTGCGCAGGCCGGCGTAGAGGTCGCGGGCCAGCTCCTCGGGCGCGTCCCAGCGGCCCCAGGGGAAGACGGCGGCAGCGGCCAGTTGCGTGGACAATGCGGCATCGAGAAGCTCGGCGGGGAGCATGAGGCCGAGGCGTTGGTGCGTATGCGGCGCAGCGGCTTCGGCGAGACGGCGGGGCAGGTCGTCGAGGGAACCTTCGACCAGAATGAGAAGGGCGCGGGGGGCGTAGTGGCGCAGGCCGACGCCGGGCGAGGGCAGGGCTTCGCGCGGGGTGGATTCGAGCGGCTGGGCGGTGTGGAAGATTTCGACGGGACCGGCGGTGCGCTCAATCTGGCTGGCGGTGACGGCGCCGGGGCGGTAGATGAGCATGGGGCTCTGGTTCGGGTCGAGGACAGTGGACTCGACGCCGTGGAGGGTCGGGCCGGCGTCGAGTACCGCGTCGATGCGGCCGTCGAGGTCGTCGAGGACGTGGGCGGCAGTGGTGGGGCTGATGTGGCCGAAGGTGTTGGCGCTGGGCGCGGCCACGGGCACGCCGGCCTGACGGATGAGTTCAAAAGCAACGGGATGAGCGGGCATGCGGATGCCGACGAGCGGGCGGCCGGCTGTGACGCTGTCTGGCACGGCGGCGGAGCGGGGCAGCAGCAGGGTGAGCGGGCCGGGCCAGAAGGCGGCCATGAGGCGTCGGGCGGTGTCGGGGACGTGGGTGACGAGCGCATCGAGTATGGGGTTGCGCTCGACGGGGCCGGCGATGTGGACGATGACGGGGTCCCAGGCGGGGCGCTGCTTGGCGGCAAAGATGCGGGCCACGGCGGCGGGGTCAAGGGCGTTAGCACCGAGGCCGTATACGGTTTCCGTGGGCAGGGCGACCAGTCCGCCTGAACGGAGGATCCGGGCGGCCTGGGCGATGGCCTGGCGGGCCTCGGGGGTGTCGAGATGGGCGGGGTCCACGGCCAGGCGGAGGGTCTTCACGCTTCCTATTCTCGCCTTTGGCGGGGGGATTCCGCCACCTGCCGTATACTCGCTGATTACGATGGCTATCGAGACGGAAATCAAGTTCCGGGTGCAGGACATGGGCAGGCTGACCGAGCGGCTGCGGGCGGTGGGCTTCCGGCTGGAGACGCCGCGGCAGTTCGAGAGCAACGTGCTCTATGACACGCCGGACCGGCAGATGCGGGCGCGGACGGAGATTCTGCGCATCCGCAACTATGGCGGGCGGTGGACGGTGACGCACAAGCGGGTACCGGACTCCGGGGTGGGCGAGGACCGGCACAAGCACCGCGTGGAGACGGAGACCGAGGTGGCGGACGGCGATGCGCTGGCCGAGGTTTTTGTTGCGCTGGGGCTGGTGGCGGCTTTTCGCTACGAGAAATGGCGCAGCGAGTGGACCGACGGCGAAGGGCACTGCGTGGTGGACGAGACGCCAATCGGGGACTTTGCGGAGCTTGAGGGTACGCCGGAGTGGATTGACGGCGCGGCGACGCGGCTGGGTGTGGCGCAGCCGGATTACATGACGCTGAGCTACGGACGGCTTTTTGAAGCGTGGCGGGCGGAGCATCAGTCGGCTGCCGAGGACCTGACGTTTGCGGCGGTGGCGGAGGCGAAGCGGTAGTTTGCGCGTCTGATTGTGGCCTGGCGGTGCGTCTGCGGCGCGTTTCATCCTCTGGACATCAGAAATCTCAGAAATCTCATACAAATTAATCCCGACTCCACGTTTTGCCGATAACCACGGTGGACGCTTTTTCTTTCTGGAGGGGTCATGGGCATGGATTGTGCGAGGAAACGCAGGTACAGGCTGCGGAGCGCAGGGGGGTGGATGCTGCGGGCGGCTGTGCTGGCGGTGGTGGTGGCGATGGCAATGCAGGGCAGGGCGGAGGATCGCGCCGTGAAGTCGCGCGTGTCGCCGGTGTATCCGGAGATTGCCAAGCGGATGCGGGTGACCGGGGTGGTGAAGCTGGAAGTGACGGTGGACGCGGCGGGCATGGTGACGGATGTGAAGACGGTGAGCGGCAACCACATGCTGTCGACCGCGGCCGAGGAAGCTGTGCGCAAGTGGCGGTTTGTGCCCGGGTCTGAGACGTCGACAATCAACTTGAATATCAACTTCGATCTGGCTCAGTAGCGATGCGGCGCAAAGAACAGCGGCGGTGGGATGCTGCCACCGCCGCTGGTTCCGGCGCTACTACTTTTCAGCGCCGTGGCATTTCTTGTACTTCTTGCCGGAGCCGCAAGGGCATGGATCGTTGCGGCCGACTTTGTCGCCGGTGATGCGCTGGGTGGGCTGCGAGGCTTCGCCTGCCCCGGCGCGGCTGGCCACGGCGAGCTCGCGCTGCTTCTTGCGGTGGAACTCCTTCTCCAGCGCGTCGATGGTTGTGGAGGGCTGACGTGTGGGGATGGAAATCTCCCTGGGCGCCGCCTCCGGTGAGAGCGGCAGCTCTGCGCTGGCAACGGGCGGCGCAGCCGGAACCTCGCGGCGCGGCTCGGGCGCGACGTTGACGGGCTGGCCGTCGGGGCCGATGATCTGCATCCGGAAGAGGAAGCGAACCGTGTCCTCCTGGAACTTGAGCATCATGGCCTCGAACATGTCGAAGCTTTCTTTCTTGTAGGCCACGAGCGGGTCCTGCTGCGCGTAGCCGCGCAGGCCGATGCCCTCTTTCAGGTGGTCCATGGAGAGCAGGTGTTCCTTCCAGAGGCCGTCGATGACGCTGAGCATGACCATGCGTTCGTGGTAGCGCATGGTCTCGGAGCCGAGGATTTTTTCCTTGGCTTCGTACTGCTCCTTGAGCTTGTCAAAGATGGCGTCGCCGAGTTCGTGGCGCGTAAGTTCCAGCGGCTTGATGTTGGCGGCGGCGAGGCTGAGGCCGAACTGGCCGACGAGCTTCTCGTCGAGGCCCTTGATGTTCCACTGGTCGGGATGGACGTCTTCGGATGCGAACTCGTCGAGCAGGCTGCTGAGGATGCCGCCGACGTAATCTTCGAGGATGAGCTCGCGCTGCTCGACGCCCTCGAGAAGCTGGCGGCGGAGGCCGTAGACGGCTTCGCGCTGCTTGTTCATGACGTCGTCGTATTCGAGGAGGTGTTTGCGCGATTCGAAGTTCTGCGCTTCGACGGCTTTTTGCGCGCCCTCGATGCGCTTGCTGATCATCTTCGATTCGATCGGCACGCCTTCTTCCATGCCCAGCCGCTCCAGCAGCGTGCTCACCCACTGCTTGGCGAAGATGCGCATCAGGTCGTCTTCGAGCGAGAGATAGAAACGCGACTCGCCGGGGTCGCCCTGGCGGCCGGCGCGGCCGCGGAGCTGGTTGTCGATGCGCC
>JAGWRX010000236.1 GCA_028876395.1 Acidobacteriota bacterium | reverse complement strand
CCGTCGGTGCCGGCGTCGTCGCCAAGATTATCGAGTAATTGCACGGGCCAAGAGTTCTTTGATGGATACAGGCCAGTAGCTCAATTGGCAGAGCGGCGGTCTCCAAAACCGCAGGTTGGGGGTTCGATTCCCTCCTGGCCTGCCAATTTGAACGGGGTTAGCGGGTAGATGAGCGATACAGCGGAAGCATCGAAGAGCGGCGGCCTGGATACGGCGAAGTTGGTGGCGGCGATCGCGCTGATCCTCGGCGGCATCGTCGCGTATTACTGGTTCGCTGCGCAATCTGAATTGCTGCGCGGCGCCTATGTAGCGGCCGGAGTGGTGCTGGGACTGCTGATCGCATGGCAAACGCAGCTCGGCCACAACACGCTGGGCTTCATCCTGAATTCGCGCAACGAAGTGCGCAAAATGGTGTGGCCCACCCGCGAGGAGACGCTGCAAACGACGCTGGCCGTGATCGTGGTGGTACTGGTGCTCGGCGTGCTCATGTGGGTGCTGGATCTGCTGCTGTTCTGGGGACTGCACGGCCTCACGGGCCAGGGGAGCTGAGGCATGGCGCTGCGCTGGTATGTCGTGCACGCCTATTCGGGCTTCGAGCAGTCGGTACGCCGTTCGCTCGCCGAGCGCGTCAAGCGCAGCGGGCTTGAGTACAAATTCGGCGAGATTCTGGTGCCCACCGAGGAAGTGGTGGAGATGCGCGAGGGTCAGAAACGCCGCAGCGAGCGCAAATTCTTCCCCGGCTACGTGCTGGTGCAGATGGAGCTGGACGATGAGACCTGGCACCTGGTGAAGAGCGTGCCCAAGGTCATGGGTTTCATCGGCGGTACTCCCGACAAGCCCGCGCCCATCACCGACAAGGAAGCCGACTCGATCCTGCAGCGCGTGCAGGAAGGCGCGGAGAAGCCGCGGCCCAAGGTATTGTTCGAGCCGGGCGAAGTGGTGCGCGTGATCGACGGACCGTTCAACGACTTTAACGGCGTGGTCGAGGAAGTGAACTACGAGAAGAGCCGGCTGCGCGTGGCGGTGCTGATCTTCGGGCGTTCCACGCCGGTGGAACTGGAATTCAGTCAGGTCGAGAAATCCTGACGGTTGTATCAGGAGCGACGCTACCCGTCGCGATAAATGTACCGCGGCCGGGATGGCCGCTCCCACAGGGGAGCCTGCGATAAACAGGCGTTTGCACCCACAGGAGAGAGCTGATGGCAAAGAAACTTCAGGCAATCGTCAAACTGCAGATCCCTGCAGGTCAGGCGAACCCGAGCCCGCCAGTGGGCCCGGCGCTCGGCCAGCAGGGCGTAAACATCATGGAGTTCTGCAAGGCGTTCAACGCCCAGACCCAGAAGCTGGAGCAAGGCCTGCCGATCCCGGTGGTGATCTCGGTCTACAACGACCGCAGCTTCACCTTCGTGACCAAGACCCCGCCCGCTTCGGTGTTGATCCGCAAGGCCATCGGCCTGGACAAGGGCAGTGCCACGCCCAACACCAACAAGGTGGGCAAGATCACCCGCAAGCAGCTGGAGGAGATCGCCAAGATCAAGATGCCGGACATCACGGCGGCGGACCTCGAGGCGGCGGTACGCACCATCGCGGGCAGCGCCCGCAGCATGGGCGTGGATGTGGAGGGTCTGTAAATGGCGAACATCGGCAAGCGCATGCGCGCAATCAAAGAGAAACTCACGCCGGGCAAGCTGTATCCGGTGGATGAAGCCCTGTCCCTCATCCGGGAATTTTCCAAGGTGAAGTTCCGCGAATCCGTGGACGTCGCTGTCAACCTGGGCATAGACGCCAAGAAGTCTGACCAGGTGGTGCGCGGTTCCACGGTACTGCCCCACGGCACCGGCAAGAGTGTGCGCGTGGCGGTGTTTGCCCAGGGCAACAATGCCGAATCGGCCAAGAAGGCCGGTGCGGATATCGTCGGCTTCGAAGACCTGGCCGAGAAGGTCAAGGCCGGACAGATGGATTTCGACGTGGTCATCGCCAGCCCCGACGCCATGCGCATTGTCGGCCAGCTGGGCCAGATCCTGGGTCCCCGCGGCCTGATGCCGAACCCCAAGGTCGGCACCGTGACGCCGGACGTGGCCGGAGCGGTGAAGAACGCCAAATCCGGCCAGGTACGTTACCGCGCCGACAAGGCGGGCATCGTGCACTGCACCATCGGCAAGTCCGACTTCGACGTGAAAGCCCTGAACGAGAACCTGCACGCCCTGTTGGCCGACATCAACAAGGTGAAGCCGGCTTCCGCCAAGGGCATCTACATGCAGAAGGTGACCGTGAGCTCGACCATGGGCCCCGGCATCGTGATCGATACCAGCACGCTCAGCCTGTAAGCAGCGCGCAAAAGTTTTGACCGTCGGGACAAGACCGACACGTCAAAGACCGTGAGTGGCGAAGGCCCGGAGGGCCGGACCCTTAATAGCCGTAAGGCGGCTCACGCAGACGGTGCAGTCCGAATCAGGTTTCTCTGGTTTGGCACCGTGGCCCGGGACGAACGGGCTGAAGAGGTGGATGTCTCAGGGACGGGATGTCCGTTGTTAAACGGTACAAATCAGGAGGTAGTACACCGTGACGATGAGGCTCGAAGAGAAACAAGCTCTCGTCGCCGAGGTGGCCGAGGTAGCAGCGAAGGCACATTCCGCCATCGCCGCTGAATACCGCGGCATGACTGTCGAGCAGCTGACCAAGCTGCGCGTGATGGCCCGCAAACAAGGGGTCTTCATGAAGGTGGTCAAGAACACCTTGGCTCGCCGTGCCGTCGCAGGCACGTCGTTCGAGTGCATGAAGGATGCTCTCAAGGGACCGCTGATCCTGGCGTTCTCGAAGGAGGATCCGGGCGCAGCCGCACGGGTGATGAAGGATTTCACCAAGGATAACGAACAACTGGTGGTGACCGCGGTCGCCTTCGGCGGGAAGCTCCTGCCGAAGTCGGACATGGAACGGCTCGCCAAGCTGCCGACCCGTGAGCAGGCCCTGGCCACGCTCATGGCCGTCATGAAGGCGCCGATCACCAAGTTCGTCCGTACCTTGAACGAACCTCACGCCAAGCTGGTCCGCACCGTTGCTGCGGTTCGCGATCAGAAGCAAGCTGCTTGAAACCGATTCGAATAGACCACATTTGAGGAGAAGACAATGGCTGTTTCTAAAGACGATATTCTGGAAACCATCTCGAAGATGACCGTGATGGAGATCGTTGACCTGATCTCCGCCATGG
>JAGWRX010000235.1 GCA_028876395.1 Acidobacteriota bacterium | reverse complement strand
CGTCCACGAGTTCTTGCTCGTCACGTTGCCCGGCACGGCATACAGGTCGCGATTCTGGTCCGCCGCGCAGCGCGCGGTCACGCGCGTCCCGGAGTTCTCGCTCGCCTCCACCACCAGCACGCCAATGCTCAGCCCGCTGATGATGCGGTTGCGGCGTGGAAAATTCTGCGGCGCGGGAAATGTGCCCATCGGCACCTCGCTCACAATCGCGCCACCCGTCGCCAGAATCTCCTCCGCCAGTTTCTTGTTCTCTTTTGGATAGATCACGTCGATGCCCGTGCCCCACACGGCCACCGTGGGCGTGCGCGCCGCCAGCGCGCCCTTGTGCGCGCATGTATCGATGCCCCGCGCCATGCCGCTCACCACCAGCAGTCGCCGCACCGCAAGGTCCCGCGCCAGCATCTCTGCCACGCCCGAGCCATACGGAGAAGGATGCCGCGTGCCCACAATCGCTATCGATGGCCTGCCCAGCAGGTCCACCGCGCCGCGCGCCCACAGCACCGGCGGCGGATCGTAAATCTCCTTCAGCCGCTCGGGATACTCGGCGCAGCCGAAGGTGACCACGGTCGCGCCCTGCCCCGCCACCCGCGCCCACTCCTCCTCGGCGGCCTGGCGGGCCTTGCCATCAAAAATGCACTGCGCCGCCGCAGCGGGAAATCGCAGTCCTTCCAGTTCCGTCAGCGACAACGCAAAGATACGGCTGGGAGCGTCCAGAGCCCTCACCGCTTCCACAATGCGCCGCGGGCCCAGGCCCGGCGTCAGCGCCAGCGCCAGCCACGCCAGCCTGTCTTCATCCAGATGTGCGCCAGTTGTGCCGGCTGTTTCCTGAGGCAATATCGTCATCGCAGGAGCACGGGTGCACGGCTGCACACCTATGCTTTCTTCCTCTAAAGTAAACTCAAAATCGCTTCTTGCTGAATGCGCTCACACTACCCGCACCTGCGCTGGAAGTCAAGCAAGCCAGGTTGTCGCGGCGGGTGCATCCCGGAATCTTCAGCGCGCAATTGATACTCTAATAAAGCGTGAGTTCTCATTCTCATTCCCGCCTGCGCATCGCCGCCATCCGCTTTCTCAACCCCGCTCCTCTCATGTGGGACTTCGAGCACCCTCCCCTGAGCGCCGCACTCGCTGCCCGCTATCGGATTGACTGGATGCTGCCCTCCGAATGCGCAGACCGGCTTGCCTCCGGTGCGGCTGATATTGGCCTCGTGCCCATCGCATCGCTGGCCGCCATGCCGGGCCTGCGCATCCTGCCCGGCTGCACCATCGCGTCCAAAGGCCGCGTGCGCTCGCTGTTGCTGGTGCGCCGCGCCAGCCAGCCGCTCGCCGGCCTGCACACCGTGGCCGCTGACACGGCCAGCCGCACCACCGTCACCTACGCGCGCCTGCTCTTCCAGAAGTGGGGCAACCCTGACGTCCCATTCCTGCCCATGACCGCAGACCTCGACGCCATGCTCGAGCGCGCCGACGCCGCCATCGTCATCGGCGATCCCGCGCTGCTCGCCATCGAGGAGCGCGCCAACCGCTTCGAGCGCACCGGCGAAGAACTCGTCTATCACGACCTGGCCGAAGAGTGGCACAAACTCACCGGCCTGCCCTTCGTCTCCGCCGTCTGGGGCACTGCGTGCGGCGGCCCTCTGGACGAGCGCATCGCCCAGGACTTCATTCGCTCCCGCGATCACGGATTGCAGAACATTGACGCCCTCGTCGACGAGTGGTCGAACAAGCTGCCCCTTCCCGAAGAAACCATCCGCGCCTATCTCACCACCAACATCCACTACATCCTCGACGAGGAGTGCATCGAGGGCATGCGCGGCTTCTTCCGCATGGCCGCAGAAGCCGGCGTCCTGCCCGCGTACGACTTCTCGATGAGTGAGTTGGCCGTTTAACAAGTCGGCGCGGCTTTTTATAGCCTCAGCGGCCTGCACCGCCAATACCGGGCCGACTTGCTGACCCGCTGACTTGCTAAATCTCCCACCTCAGCAGCGCGGCACCCACGGTAAAGCCCGCGCCCACGGCGGAGATCAGCACCAGATCGCCCTTCTTCAGCTTGCCTTCCTCCACCGCCGTTTCCATCGCCAGCGGAATCGTCCCTGCCGAAGTATTCCCGTATTTGTCGATATTGATAATCACGCGCTCCGGGGCCATGCCCAGCCGGTCCGCCGTGGCCGTGATGATCCGCTTGTTCGCCTGGTGGGGAATGAAGCAGCCGAGGTCATCGCCCTTAATGCCGTTGCGCTCCAGCAGCGTCGTCGTTGCCTCCGCCATCTTGCGCACGGCAAACTTGTAAACCGCCTGCCCATCCTGATGGATGAAGTGCATCTTCTTG
>JAGWRX010000234.1 GCA_028876395.1 Acidobacteriota bacterium | reverse complement strand
TCCACCTGCTGCAGGAACTGGCGGATGATCTGGTGCAGCATCGGTCCGCGCATCACCAGCGGCTTGTCGCCCGGCGAGATGTAGCCGATGGAGATGGTCTTGATGCCGTGCGTGTCATTGGGCTGAATCTGGTTGTCTGCGCTGATGCGCGGCTGCTGGGTTGAGCCCATCATCATCGGCACGTTGGGCCCGTAGATATCGGCATCAATAAGGCCCACGCGCTGGCCGAGCCGCGAGAGCGCAATGGCCAGGTTCACGGCCACGGTGGTCTTGCCGACTCCGCCCTTGCCGGAACCGACCGCGATGATTTTTGAAACGCCGGGCAAAGCCACCGGCGAAGGCATGGCAGGTGAATGGGCCATTTTGTCCGCTTGCTCCTTCTGAATCCGAATAGTTCCGAAGACTCCGTTGTTGTCCGTTAGTGCGCGGCCGTTTCGCTGCCGTGGCCGGTCTGTTCCCGACGCTCCTGTTTGCGCCGCGCGGCTTCGGCTTCGCGATGCTCGCGGCGGCGCAGCGCATCCGCAAAGCGGCGAATCTCATTGGGCGTTTCAGGCAGCAACGCGGGAACCCTCAGCCTGCGGCCCCGCTCGTCTACCGCAACGAATACCAGGTAAGCGCTGGCCACATGCAGCAGCACGCCAGTCTGCGGATGCTCCACCCAGACCTTGACGCCCACCTCAAGTGAAGTATTGAAGGCGCGGTTGACGCTGGACTTGAGAATGAGCAGATCGCCCACATGCACCGGCTGGATAAAGTCAATATGGTCCATCGCCGCCGTCACAACGTGCGACCGCGTGTGCCGGAAGGCCGCCATCGCGCCGGTCAGGTCGATGAAGTGCATCAGGCGCCCGCCCAGAAGATTCCCCAGCGTGTTGGCGTCGTTGGGCAGAATGATCTCAGTCATCTCAGACTGTGTGCTGACCACGCTGCGGGCAATCGGGTTGGTCTCAGTGGAACTCATTGCAGGCTTGCTCCAATCCTCGGCGCGTTCCCGTGCTGCAGCGGCCTCCGGGTACAATGGAATTGGCGGCGGCCGCGCTCACAGGGCGCACTGTTCCAGTTTCGGCAATCCCCGCCAATTACGCAAATCCCGCCCGGACGCATTCCGCACAAAGTGAGATGGATGGACAAGATAGCAGGACTGAGAGAGATTCTGGCGCTGGACTCGAAAAACAGCTTCGCGCGCTATGGCATCGCCATGGAGCTGGCCAGACTCGGCCAGACCGACGAGGCACTCAAAGAGTTTGATGCGCTGCTGGCCAACGATCCCGACTACACGGCCGGCTACTTTATGGCCGCGCAAACGCTGGCGAATACAGGGCAAAGAGTGCAGGCCATCGAGCGCCTCAAGGCCGGCATCAGCTGTGCCGCCCGCACCGGCAACCGCCATGCGCTCAGCGAGATGCAGGGCATGCTCGATGAGCTGGACCGCTAGCGGCCGCATTTTGTTCCGGCTTCGGCCCCGCTTAACCATGCGAATTCCACCGGCATCTTTGCAGCCATCTTCAGCCGCATCGCATCTATACTATTAACATGCCAAAGTATTCCATCGTTGTTCCCTTCCACAATGAAGAGGAAAACGTAACGGTCCTGTATGCGCGCCTGAAACAGGTCATGGAGCAGGTGGGCGACAGTTTTGAGCTGGTGCTGGTCGACGACGGCTCCAGCGACCGCACGTACAAGCTGCTCGAAGAGATTGCCGCGGTGGACAGCCGCGTGCTCGTCGTCAAGCTGCGCCGCAACTTCGGGCAGACCTCTGCACTCGCCGCCGGCTTCGACCATGCCTCGGGCGACTTCATCTTCGCCATGGACGGCGACCTGCAGCACGATCCCAATGAGATTCCGAACTTCATCGAGAAGCTCGAAGAGGGATACGACGTTGTCTCCGGCTGGCGCAAGGAGCGCATCGACAACTTCGTGATGCGGCGCATTCCTTCGCGCTGCGCCAACTGGCTTATGGCCAAGCTCTCCGGCGTCGACATCCACGACTTCGGCACCACATTCAAGGGCTATCGCCGCGAAGTCATTACCAACATTCCGCTCTACGGCGAGATGCACCGCTTCATTCCCGCGCTGGCCAGCTGGTATGGTGCGTCGATCTGTGAGATTCCGATCAAGAACGTGAACCGCGAGCGCGGCAAGAGCCACTACGGCATCGGCCGCACCTTCCGCGTCTTCTTCGATCTGCTCACGATTCGCTTCCTGCTCAAGTACATGAGCCGCCCGCTGCACTTCTTTGGCACTTTCGGTGCGCTGGGCATCATGGTGGGCAGCTTCCTTTCAATGATGCTGCTGGGGATGAAGATTCTGAACCCGCACCAGAGCGTGATGGATCAGCATGGACCGATGTTCGTGATCGCGGCAACGTTGATCGTTGCTGGTATCCAGATGCTGGCCATTGGCCTGCTGGGCGAGCTGCAGGTGCGCCACTATCACACCAGCCAGCATCGCGCGCCCTATGCCATCGACCGCATGCTGCGCCTGCGCGCACCGGAAGAGCCGAGCATCCTGTCGGACGGCCGCGACAACAACTTCTAGCCGCAACTCAGGCAGCTGACAGAATGCTTCGAGCCCCGTCCGGCATCGTCCTGGCGGGGCTTGGTGCTTGCCGGGCCTGCGCGCCGGGGCGAAATGCGGGCCCTTGCAGTTGCGCGGCCTCAGGGTGCATCCTTGCCTGTGATGAAAGCCATTCAGATTCACGCTGCCGGCGGCCCTGAAGTTCTGCAGATGGTCGAGTTGCCCATTCCCGAGCCGGGACCCGGGCAGGTATTGATCCGCGTAGAAGCCATCGGCGTCAACTTCATCGAGATCTACTTCCGCAAAGGCGTTTACAAGGCGACATTTCCGCTTATCCCCGGCAGCGAGGCCGCGGGCACGGTGGAGAAGCTCGGCCCTGGCGTCAAGGGATTTGAAGAAGGCGATGCCGTTGTCTCCGTGAGCGTGCTCGGCAGCTATGCCGAGTACGCGCTTGTGCCCGCCGCGCAACTGGTCAAAGTGCCCGCAGGGTTAAGCCCGGAGAAGGCCGCCGCTGCAATGCTGCAGGGAATGACAGCGCACTATCTCGCCTACTCCACTTTTCCGCTCAAGGCAGGAGATACGGCGCTGGTTCACGCCGGCGCCGGCGGCGTGGGACTGCTGCTGACGCAAGTCGCTGCCAGAATCGGCGCGCGCGTCATCACTACTGTCTCAACGCCAGAGAAGGCGGAGCTTTCGCGCGAGGCCGGCGCTTCAGACGTGATTCTCTATACCGAGAAAGATTTCGAGGCAGAGGTCAAGCGGCTCACCGGCGGCAAGGGCGTGGATGTGGTCTACGATTCGGTGGGCAAGACGACCTTTGACCAGAGCCTCAACTGCCTCAGGCCGCGCGGGCTGCTAGCGCTGTTTGGCGCATCCAGCGGACCGGTGCCGCCCTTTGACCTGATTCAGCTCAGCGGGAAAGGGTCGCTGTTCATTACGCGGCCGACGCTATGGCACTACATTGCTACGCGTGCGGAACTGGAATGGCGCGCCGGCGACGTGCTGGGCTGGGCTGCCAGCGGCGAACTCAACCTGCGCACTGAGTTCATCTACTCGCTGGCCGAGGCGGCGCAGGCGCAGACCGACATGGAGAACCGCAGGACCACCGGCAAGATTTTGCTGGAGCCGTGAACGACAGCTAACAGCTGACAGCTCAAGGTGTGGACCGAATGGCAAGCATTTCGATTGCGTCGGATGACCGCGTCTTTGTGCTCACGGGCGCGGGCATCAGTGCGGAAAGTGGCCTGCCCACCTTTCGCGCTGAAGACGGCCTCTGGGCAGGATACCGCGTCGAGGATGTATGCACGCCCGATGCCTGGCTGCGCAACCCTGCAGAGGTATGGGCATTCTACTCCGCGCGGCGCTCAGCGGGATTGAAGGCGCAGCCGAATGCGGCGCATCTTGCAGTGGCGGAGCTGGAAGCGCGTCTCGGCGATCGATTTTTTCTTTGCACGCAGAATGTGGACGACCTGCACGAGCGCGCCGGGTCCGTGCGGATGGTGCACATGCACGGCGAACTGGCGAAGTCGCGCTGCGAGCGGGAGTGCGGCCGGCCGTCCGTCGAAGACCGCATAATCTATCGCAACCTGGCCGAGGTGGGCCGCTGCGCCTGCGGCGGCCGGCTGCGGCCGCACATTGTTTTCTTTGGCGAGATTCCGCTGGAGATGGAGCGCATTCAGGATGAGATTGCAAAGGCTACGCTGATGGTGGTGGTGGGCACGTCGGGCTCCGTTTATCCGGCGGCGAGCTTCGTCCATTGGGCGCGGCAGGGCAGAGCGCGCACAGTCTATGTCGGCCCGGAGCCGCCGCTGAATGCATCAGCGTTTACGCAGGAGGTGGTTGGCAAGGCCGGAGAGATGCTGCCCGGTCTCTTTCAGTTCGAGCAAGACGCGGATGCCGCTCAGAAGTGAAAGCGGTAGCGTAACTGCGCCTGGACCATGCGCGGATCGTTGAAGTGAAATCCGCCGATGGTGATGGAGTTATCCAGCAGCACGCGATGGTTGGTGACATTGAGAATGCTGCCTGAGAATTTCCAGTGCTCGCCAAGGTCGCGCCCCGCTGAGACGTCGAACGTGGTGTGCACCGGCAGATAGGGTCCGTTGTAGGGGCCCTGATTCGCGCCGGCCAGGCCATTCGTGAATCCAGAGCCGTAATACACATTCGCCGCAAACCACGTCTGCATTGGCAGATGCGTCGTGAAGCCGGTGTTCAGCGTGTGGCGCTGATCGTGATCCACGGGGGTGTAATCAGGTCCCAGGTTGCATGCCGGATCGTTCGTGTCGCCGCACGCAAAACCTCCGATCACGTTGCCGCGCTGCTCGGCAATCTGGTTGGAGTAGGCCAGGTGAAATTGTCCGAGGTGCGCCAGTTGCGGGGAGCGAACGGACAACTCCCACGCGCGAATCAACGCGCCATCCACCGCGATGGGAAAGTATATGTTCGACTCGCCAACGTTCGCGTGATCCAGAAAGTTGTTGACGCGGCTCTTGAAGTTGTCCACATCGACGACCCAGCCCTTCCATGGAATCTGTATTCCAAACTGGTGTTCTTCGTCGCGCTCCGACGGCAGGGGAACGAAAGCGTTCTGGCCCGGCTGGCTGGTGACGTAATTGAGGAACGCGCTGGAGACGGTTTGCAGTGGCGCGGGCTGGAAGAAATGCCCATAGAATCCGCGCAGAACCCAGCGGAGACGCGGCAACTCCACTGTCGCCCCTATGCGCGGATAGGCCGCGTTTTCCGTGTAGCCGCCGTGGTAGTTTGAGATGCGCATGCCGCCCAGCAGCGTGAGGTAGCGGTTTACGCGCAGGTGGTCAGAGAAGTGGAACTCAACCAGTCCGGCATTGGCACTGGCCGTCGTGTTGGGCACGCTTTTTGCGGAATAGCTTTGGTCATTGACGACCAGACCAAACAGATCCTTTTCCGTCTGGAAGAAGGAGTACAGCCCCGCGGAAAAGCTGTTCGGACCCAGATCCGCGCGCACGTCGGCCTGCG
>JAGWRX010000233.1 GCA_028876395.1 Acidobacteriota bacterium | reverse complement strand
TCGGCACGCCCACCGGAAACCCGGTTGCCCCCGTGGTGAAAATCTCCACCAACTCCTCGCTGGCCGGGCGGATGAGTGACATCATCGACTTCGACGCCGGCGGCATTGTCACTGGCGAGACGACGATTCCCGCATGTGCTGAGAAGTTGCTCGACCTGTGCATTCAGGTGGCGAGCGGCGAGCGCTTCACCAAGGCCGAGATGCTGGGACAGAACGATTTCATCCCGTGGAAGCGCGGTGTTTCGTTGTAAGACAGTGTGACAGCGCCGGCTACTCCAGGAACGAACCAATTACGGCGAGCGCGGAAATCGCCGCCGTCTCCGCGCGCAGAATGCGCGGTCCCAGCGACACGGCGCGCCAGCCGTTTGCATCAAACAACGCCTCTTCCGCCGAAGCCCATCCGCCTTCGGGACCGATGGCAATCTCCAGCACGGGCATTTCCTCGCCCGCCGCGGCGATGGCTTCCTCCAGCGCGTGACGCAGCGTGGTGGAGCGCTCCTGCTCGGCCAGTACGATGCGCGTTGCCGCGGATGCCGCACGCACATGCGTCTCCAGCGAGACCGGAGTGTGGACTACCGGCACGTCCGAGCGCCGCGCCTGCTGGGCAGCCTCCTTCGCGATGCGCCGCCACCGCTCCGCGCGCTTCGCCGCCGCTTGCGCCAGATGCTTCTCCGTGCGCCGCGCAATCATCGGAGCGATGGCGGCAACGCCCAGTTCGGTGGCCTTTTCGATTGCCCACTCCATGTGGTCGAACTTGTAGACGGCCATCACCAGCGTCACGGGCAGCGCAGGTTCAGCTTCGAGTTCGGCAATCAGGTTAAAGCGCACCTCGCCTTTTTCAATTGCGGCCAGCTCCGCATGAAAAACGTGGCCGCCCGCAACCACGTCGGCTTCCGTGCCCGGCTGCGCGCGCAGCACGCGGATCATGTGTTCGGCCTGCGTGCCCACAAGGGTTGCGGTGGCCTCGTCCCAATGTTCGGCAATCCAGCGGCGGCGCGTCATCAGTCGTACCTCATGCCTCTTGCGCTTACCAGTCTAATCCTTTTCCAAAAACACTGAGGGGACGCTGGAAGCGTCCCCTCAGTGTTGCCTTTTGGTTGGATTACCCGTTACTTCTTCTTCGCGGCTTTCTTCGCGGCCTTCTTCGCGGGTGCCTTCTTGGCTGCTTTCTTAGTTGCCATTTGCCTATTCTCCCTTGTCGATGGGTTGCATCGAAACTGCATTACTAATTGCAGTTGAGGAATGTATAGATTCATGCTTGCTCAGTGTCAAGCAAAAAACGTATGTGAAGTGGAAAAAGTGGCAACAATTATTTACTGCGGAACTGCGCATCGCCGATGGAACTCAGAGAAGATGGCGCGACTTGAGCAGCCCGAGCACCAGTCCCGTGATGAGATCGTGCCAGCTGTGCGCAAAAATTCCCGCGCGCAAACTGCGCCGAAAATGCGCGAGCAAGCTGAAGAGCGCGCCGAAAACCGCAAGCAGCACCATGCTTCGCACGCCCTGGTATCCATGCGCCGCGCCGAAAATGAGCGCGGAAAACACAACGCCCGCGGCCACGCCGCCACGCGCCCACGCGCTGAACTGGCGCTGCAGATAGCCGCGAAACACCGTCTCCTCAACCACGCCCACAAGCATGCAGAGCAGCACCCAGCCTGCAAGCTCCTCAGCATTGGTGGGCGCCAGTCGCGCCAGCATACGCGCATTCTGTCTCTGCGAACTTACCTGCGGTGCGGCCTGGCCTGCGGCCGGATGGAAGCGCTTGATGATCGCTTCGGTCCCCGCCCAGGCAATGCCAATGGTGCCCAGAACCATCAGCGCGCCGATCCAGAAAATGAGCGCGATGCCCAGATCGCGCGCGATGGCACGCAGGCCGCCGTCGATTGAGCCCAGAAGCGAGCGCAGCGGAATCCCGCGCAGGCGCAGCCCCAGCGCAACCCAGCCCAGCAGGGCCAGTTCCAGGACCGCCGAAGTGCCGTAGGTTGCGAGCCGCGACGGCGTGCCGTGCAGCATGGCCAGCCGCGAGGAGCCGGTGAGGGAGATGCCCAGAATCGATGCGACGAGCACCGCGGTATGCCACGCAGGCGCCAGCGTTGGCGGCCCTGAGGCGGCAGTCGGCTCTTGCGGTGCCTCAATCAGCGGCGCGTTGGAGGTTTCGTTGTCCGGCGTCTCCAATGCGATTCTCCTCGGCAGTATTGCGGAGCTGACCCGCTTCCATTGTGCGGCAAATCAGGATAGCGGCCTCGCCGTTCAGCACTCGATCACGTTCAAGGCGAGTCCGCCCAGGCTGGTCTCCTTGTAGCGCGACTGCATATCCAGCCCCGTCACATACATCGTGTGGATCACCTGATCGAGCGACACCTTGTGCGCTTCCGACTCATTGAGCGCGATGCGTGAGGCCTGTACGGCTTTTGCAGCGCCCATCGCGTTCCGCTCGATGCATGGAATCTGCACCAGTCCGCCTATGGGGTCGCAGGTCATTCCGAGGTTGTGCTCCATCGCAATTTCGGCCGCATGTTCCACCTGGCCATTGGTTCCACCCAGTGCCGCGGTTAATCCTCCCGCTGCCATCGAACATGCGACGCCCACTTCGCCTTGGCAGCCCACCTCCGCTCCGCTGATCGAAGCGTTCTCCTTGTATAGGATGCCGATGGCGGCCGAAGTGAGAAAGAAGCGGATCAGGCCTTCGTGGTCCGCCGCGGGCGCAAAGCGTTCGTAGTACTGCGCCACCGCGGGGACAACGCCGGCGGCGCCGTTGGT
>JAGWRX010000232.1 GCA_028876395.1 Acidobacteriota bacterium | reverse complement strand
TTGCCGCCCCTGGACGGCGACCTTCCTCACCGACCTGGCGCGCGCCCACCAGGCCCTGTTTCACAGCCCGCTTGAAGTCAGTTCCGCGGTGCGCACCGTCGATTACCAGAAGAGGCTGATCGGCGTGAACGGCAACGCCGCCGCGGCAGAAGGCGACGTCGTCAGTCCTCACGTCACCGGCGCCACCATCGACATCGCCAAGCACGACATGAGCGCGCGGGAAATCTACTGGCTGCGTGGCCGCCTGCTCGCCTTGCAGAATGAGGGCAAGCTCGACGTCGAAGAGGAGTTCCAGCAGGCCTGCTTCCACATCACGGTCTACAAGAGCTATGCGCCCGAACGGCCCGCGCACACGCCCCCGCGCCGCCGGGCGGCCACACCGGCTCCGACCCGCGACAATGATGGTGCGGATACCGAGCCCGCTCCCTCCGGAATCGCCTCACGCGGCCGTTGACCCAGCCGTCATCCTTCAGACCTGTGACCGGATCACTACGCTCTACCCGCAAAATCGCGGTACAATCGCCGCCGAAAGCATTTCCTCCACGCGCTGTGTTGTTCTTCTTCCGCGTGAGAGGACTGCGCCAGCAAGCAAACCGGCTTTCAGGAAGGCGAAGCGATGAGCAATCTCGAAGTGCAGCAAGCGGCCGAGGCAGCGCCCGGCCTTTCGCAGTGGCAGCGCGTTACAAGCACCTTCTTCGCGCCGTCCAGAACATTCGCAGACATCAAGCGCGGCAACAGAAGCTGGTGGCTGCCCTTCATCCTTGTCGGGCTTGCCAGCTATATTCTCTTCGCGGCCGTCTCGTTCAAAATCGGCATGCAGCAGGTGGTTGACAATCAGATCCACCTCAATCCCAAGGCAGAGGAGCGCCTCGCCCAGGTCACGCCCGAGCAGCGCGAAATGTCCACCAAAGTCTCCCTCTACATCACCGAAGGTGCCTTCATCGCCAACCCGGCCATCATGCTCGCCGTCATTGCCCTGCTCTCGCTCGGCCTCTTGGGAACGATGAATTTCCTCTTCGCGGGCAAAGCCGGGTACGGCAGCATCTTTGCCGTTTGGATGTATGCCAGCCTGCCCTCGGTGATCAAGACGCTGATGGGCACCATCGTCATCTTCTCCGGCATTGCGCCGGAGTCCTTCAACATCAAAAACTTTGCGCCCACCAACGCCGGCGCGTTTCTCAATCCGGCTGACACCAACCCCGCACTCTACTCGCTGGCCAGTTCGATGGATCTCATCACCATCTGGACCCTGATTCTGCTTGGCATGGGCGCGGCAACGGTGGCCGGGGTCAAGCGAAGCTCCGGCTATGCCGCAGTCTTCGGATGGTGGGTCCTCTTCATCCTCGTCGGCATGGGCTGGTCCGCTGCCTTCGGTTGATGTTGATCTTGGCACGCAAAAAAAACAGCGCGCATCCCAACCGGAATGCACGCTGCTTTTTGTGTATCTTTGCTGCGGCTACTCCGTCCACCGCCGCATGATCAGCGTTGCGTTGATGCCGCCAAACCCGAAGGAGTTCGACAGTCCCACGTCAAAGCTGTGCGCCACGGCCTTGTTGGGTACGTAGTCCAGGCGGCACTCCGGGTCGGGCTCGTCCAGGTTGATGGTCGGCGGCAGCATCTGGTGCTGCAATGCCAGCACGGTGATGCCCGCTTCCAGTCCTCCCGCGCCGCCCAGCAGGTGGCCGGTCATGGACTTGGTGCCGCTGATTTTCAGTGTGTGGCTCAGCGCGTGCTCGCCAAACACCAGCTCGATGGCACGCGACTCATTGCCGTCGCCTGCCGGCGTTGAGGTGGCGTGCGCGTTCACATAGCCCACTTCTTCAGGACGAATGCCCGCGTCCTTCAGCGCCGCCCGCATGCTGCGCTGCGCGCCCTGTCCCTCGGGAGCAATGCCTGTCATGTGATACGCATCGGCGCTCATGCCGTAGCCGATGACCTCGGCCAGGATCTTCGCTCCGCGCGCTTTGGCGAACTCCAGCTCCTCCAGTATCAGGATGCCGGCGCCCTCGCCAATTACGAATCCGTCGCGGTCCTTGTCGAAGGGCCGGCTGGCGCGGGTGGGGTCGTCGTTGCGGGTGGAAAGGGCGCGCATGGAAGCAAACCCGCCCACCGACAGCGGTGTGACCGCGGCCTCGGAACCGCCGGCAATCATCGCGTCCGCATCGCCGTGCATAATCATGCGCACCGAGTCGCCAATGGAGTTGGCCGACGTGGCGCACGCCGTTGCAGTAGCCGAAATCGGCCCCTTGGCCCCGTAGCGGATGCTCAGTTGCCCGGCCGCCATGTTCACAATGGCCGCCGGAATAAAGAAAGGCGAAATCTTGCGCGGGCCGCCCTGCAGCAGGTTGGCGTGTTCGCGTTCGATAATCTCAAAGCCGCCGATGCCTGAACCGATAAAGACGCCCACCCGGTCGGCATTCTCCGGCGTGATCTGGAGACCCGACTGCGCCATCGCCTCCTGCGTCGCGGCAAAGGCGAAGTGAATGAAGCGCCCCATTTTGCGCGCTTCTTTCTTGTCAACAAAGTTCAGCGGGTCAAAGTTCTTGACCTCGGCGGCAAACGTGACGGGAAACCCGGTTGTGTCGAACCCCTGAATGGGAGCCATGCCGCTGGCCCCGGCCAGCAGCTGGCGCCACACCTCCGGAGCGGTGTTGCCCACACCGCATACCAGCCCAAGGCCGGTGATGACGACTCGACGGTTCACCAGCTACTTGCCTTTCGCGGTCTTTTCGTTCTTCTCGATGTACTCGATCGCGTCCTTGACGGTCTTGATCTTCTCGGCGTCTTCGTCGGGAATCTCCAGGTCGAATGCCTCTTCGAACTGCATCACCAACTCCACCACGTCCAGCGAATCCGCACCCAGATCTTCCTGAAAGCTGGCGCCGGGGGTCACTTCAGCCTCGTCCACCTGCAACTGCTCGACGATGATCTGCTTCACTTTTTCTTCTACGGCCATGCGTGCTTCTCCTCGTTTTCTTCGGAACTTCAGATTCTCTTCGGGCTCCCGTTCCTTCACGTTCCGCCAACCTACAATACCGGCACGCGGCGGGGGAACACAACCACCGCGCACAGATTTCGCGCATGGCCCCGAAACTCCAAGTCTACCGGGCGGGTGGGGGTGTGTAAAGGCTCGCAGAGAGAGAAGTTGGCCGGAGAGTTGCCTATCCGGAACCCGGAACCCGCCCCCGCCACAGTTTGCCCTCAAATGCACAGCAAAAGGGCGTACATTAGGCGAAGAGGGTTAGGGAGGACGGATGCAGGCTCTCATCGCCGCCATTGCCGCGCTCGCAGGCATCGTTTTGGGTTACTGGATGCGCCAGAACTCCGCGAAAACAGAGAAAGCTCTGCTCGACCAGCGCAACAGTGAGATGGCTGCTGCGCTGGCCGCGGCCAATGGCCAGTTGCAGCAGGCTCAGGCCGACTCCGCCGCCCGCGCCGGATTCGAGTCCCTCGCCGCCGAGCGCGAAAAAACCATCGGACAATTAACCAGCGAGAAGAGCCAACTGACTCAGGA
The DNA here is from genome assembly GCA_028876395.1 of Acidobacteriota bacterium. Taxonomy (GTDB): domain Bacteria; phylum Acidobacteriota; class Terriglobia; order Terriglobales; family Acidobacteriaceae; genus Telmatobacter. The sequence continues at coordinate 173 of JAGWRX010000232.1, read as the reverse complement.
ACTCCAGGCAAAAAACGACCAGGCCAGCCAGGCCGCCGGAACCATAGCCGAACTGAATGCAAAGCTCGAAAACGAGCAGAAAAATCTACAGGAAAAACTGGCATTGCTTGAAGCCGCCAAGAAGGCCCTCTCAGACCAGTTCCAGGCGCTCGCCGCCGACATCCTCGAGCAGA
>JAGWRX010000231.1 GCA_028876395.1 Acidobacteriota bacterium | reverse complement strand
CGGTACGCGGCGGAGCGACGATCAGGCCGCGCTGGCCCTTGCCCACCGGCGTCAAAAGATCCATGACCCGGCCGCTGGTGGCCTCGCGCGTCGTCTCCATCTTGATGCGTTCCTGCGGATAGAGCGGGGTGAGGTTGTCGAAGAGAATCTTGTTGCGCGTCTCCTCGGGCGACTCGAAGTTGATGGCCTCGATCTTGACCAGTGCAAAATACTTCTCTCCCTCGTGGGGCGGACGAACATTGCCGCTGATGGAGTCGCCGGTCTTCAGGTCAAACTTGCGAATCTGCGAGGGCGAGACGTAGATATCGTCGGGGCCGGGCAGATAGTTGTAATCCGGCGAACGCAGAAAGCCGTAGCCGTCGGGCAATATCTCAAGGACGCCGTCGGCGAAGATGTGGCCTTCTTTTTCACTCTGAGCCTGAAGAATCTTGAAGATCAGATCCTGCTTGCGAAGTCCGCTGGCGCCCGGGATCTCCAGCGTGCGCGCGATGCGGCTCAGTTCCGTGATGTTTTTCTCTTTTAGCTCAGCAATGGTCATGTTCACCTGCGATAGGGCGGGATGTAGGTAAGGAAGGTCCGAGAGGGGGAAGTGCTCCAGGAACAATCAGGAGGGATTCTGGGATTGCGGTCGGCGTTAAGTGCGGCTAAACCCTTCCCTGAAATCAAGCAGAGCAGTCATGCGCCGGTGTTGAACGGCTGGCATTGAAGCTGGCCGGTTAAAACCTTTGCCTGGCTCGACTTGAACCTTCAGGATATGCGGTCAGGCTGCGCGGCGCGCCTCGACCGGTTGATCCGCGGACGATTGAACTGGCGCCGCGGCGCCGGGATTGGTGGTATGGAAGCGAACCAGGACTTCATTTGTGGTGTCTTGAAGCCTTGTGTTCGGCTTGTGCAGCTTCCGGGTAGCTTTGCTGGCCAGCTGACAGAGCTGGTAGCGATTGGACACATGAGAGAGTGCCCCAAAAACCAAATCAGAACGCATGATAAGTTTCTCCTTCCAAAATCAGCTGCCGGCTGGAACTCATTGGCGCCGCCGGTGCAACTGGCTGACAATCGGTCCTGGGCTGCTCCCACAGCCCTCATCCATCGTTTAGACGCACAAACCACGCGCCAAGTTCTAAAAACTTTGACGCAACTCCGTGCAAAAGGGAACAGGCTAGTTGACCTGTCAGGATTTCAGACTGCCGCATCTGGAATGCATACGCCCTGAGTTCCCATTCCGGAATGCATCAAGAAACGCACCGGTGCATCAACGGATGAGCCCTGGCTCAAGACTGATGCGGGAAACAACAGAGAAACACGCGATCGCGTTGTGCAATCTGCCCTTGTGGATGGCACTCATGAATGTATACCCAGTCGGCGTTGGGGTCAACAAATTTTTACAGAGGTCGTGCCAAAGACCGGCACAGCCAGCCGCCGCAGCGCCGTTTGATTTAAACATTTGTTTTTCTTATAGTTGAACACTCTTTGTGACGGAACCCCGCGCTGGCCGCTGGCATCCGGCGCATTGAAAATGCCTTAAAATGTGACGGAAGAATCACTTCCGTTACTCGTCGCGCCTGCGTCGCGGGCTGCTGCCGATGTGGAGAAAGACGCCAGTCAGGCGTTTTTCGGCTTTTTCAGGCCCCGGCCGCTAGGCCCAGTAGCTGCGGTCCAGCGTGCGGTACTGGATGGCCTCGGCCAGGTGGGCGACGCTCAGGTGCTCGGCGCCTTCGAGATCGGCGACGGTGCGGGCCACCTTGAGGATGCGGTCGTGAGCGCGCGCGGTCAGGCCCTGCTGCTGCATGGCCCGTTCAAGCAGGCACTCTGCGTCCGCGCCGAGCTCGCAGTAGGCACGAATCTGCCGCGTGGTCATCTGCGCGTTGGAGAAGATTTTCTCGCCATGTTTCCTGAAGCGCTCCCGCTGGCGCTCGCGCGCGGCCAGCACGCGACAGCGAATCTCGGCGGATCCTTCGGCCGCCGCTCCGCCGCGCAGCTCCTTATATTGAACGGCCGGCACCTCAATATGGATGTCGATGCGGTCCAGCAGAGGGCCGGAGATCTTGGCCACGTAGCGCTGAATCATGGGCGGCGTACACATGCACTCGCGCGATTTGTCGTTGAAGTAGCCGCAGGGGCAGGGATTCATGGCCGCCGCCAGCATGAAGCGCGCCGGAAAGCTGAGCGACATGGAGGCGCGGGCAATGGTGACGGTGTGGTCTTCGAGCGGCTGGCGCATCACCTCGAGCACATTGCGGGGAAACTCCGGCAGTTCGTCGAGAAATAGAAGGCCGTTGTGGGCCAGCGAAACCTCGCCAGGGCGCGGCACAATGCCGCCGCCAATGAGGCCGGCATCAGAAATGGTGTGGTGCGGCGAGCGGAAAGGCCGATGCGTTACCAGACCGGCTGCCGTGTCCAGCACGCCGGCGACGGAATGAATCTTAGTGGTTTCGAGCGCTTCCTCAAAACTGAGCGGAGCGAGGATCGACGGCAGCCGCTTGGCAAGCATCGTCTTGCCCGAGCCGGGCGGGCCGATCATCAGAATGTTATGGCTGCCGGCCGCGGCCACTTCAAGGGCGCGCTTGGCGGTCTGCTGTCCGCGCACGTCTTTGAAGTCGACGGCAAAGTGCTGCAGCTCGCCCAGCAACTCCTCAGTCGACACGCGGTAGGGTTCGCGCTGGAGCGTGCCTACGACCTGGCTTTTGAGCAGATCCAGCACGTCGAGCAGAGAGGAGACGGGATAAACGTTGACGCCGTCGACGACCGCGGCCTCGGCAGCGTTGGCTGCGGGCAGAATCAGATTGGGAATATTCTTCTCGCGCGCGAGAATGGCCACCGGCAACATGCCGGGAATCGGCCGCACGCTGCCGTCGAGGCCCAGCTCGCCCACCAGCAGGAAGCGGCTCAGATCATCCACCTGTAATGCGCCGTATGCGCCCAGGATGCCAACGGCGATGGGCAGGTCGAAGCCGGAGCCCTCCTTCTTCAGGTCGGCGGGCGCCAGGTTGATGGTGATGTGCGTGGGCGGAATCAGGTAGCCGGAATTCTTGATGGCGGCGCGAACGCGGTCGCGGCTTTCGCGCACCGCCGCGTCGGGCAGGCCCACGGTATGGAAGTGATCCTGGTCGGTGACTACGCCGCTGTAGTCCACTTCGACATCAATTAGGTTGGCGTCAATTCCGTAGACGGCCGCACTGAGAGCTTTAAAGAGCATGGCGGTTGATTGCTCCGAGTGTACCATCCGCGAGCATCCATGAGGATCGACCACAGAACGAAGCGACGAACTCAGCCCCGGTGGAGCTACAATCCTTGCGTGACGACGAGTCTTTTTGACCTGTACAAGATCGGCGTCGGTCCTTCGAGCTCGCACACCATGGGCCCCATGCGCGCGGCCTGCCGGTTTGCGCGGGATCTTGAGCCGCGCGGTCTGTTGCAGCGCGTTGCGCGGGTGCAGGCGGAGCTGTTCGGCTCGCTGGCGCTCACGGGCTTGGGCCACGCCACCGACCGTGCCATCCTGTTGGGACTGGCGGGCAACGAGCCTGCGGCCATCGACCCCGCGGCCATTGAATCGACGGTTGCCGCGATTCGGAGTGCGAAGCGCATCGAGCTGGCCGGAACACAGTCCGTCCCATTTGAGGAGTCGCGCGATCTGCTCTTTCATCGCGACCAGATGATTCCTCCCGGCGCGCTCATGCAGCATCCCAACGGACTGCGGATCTCGGCCTTCGATGCTGCGGGCGCGCTCCTCGAAGTGCGCACGTTCTTTTCCATCGGCGGCGGATTCATTGCCGAGGATGGCGCTGCGGAATCGAGCGAGAAGCGGCAGGCCCAGGTTCCCTTCCCGTTCCACACCGCAAAGGAACTGCTGTCCGCTGCGCACGCTAATGAGCTTTCCATCAGCCAGCTGATGCTGGAAAATGAGTGCGCGCTCGTCGCGCACGATGCCCGGCGCGCTCCGGTCGAGCTGGTGCGCGTGGGGATCGATCGCATCTGGCAGACCATGCAGGAATGCGCGCAGCGCGGCATGGCGACCGAAGGCATTCTTCCCGGCGGCCTGAATGTGCGCCGCCGCGCGCACAGGCTGGCCGAGCGGCTGCGGGGAAAGGAGGCCGACGGCATGCGCGGCGATCCGCTGGCTCCATTGGACTGGGTGACGGTGTACGCGATGGCCGTGAATGAAGAGAACGCAGCAGGGGGCCGCGTGGTGACTGCGCCGACGAATGGCGCATCCGGCGTGGTGCCCGCCGTGGCGCTCTACTATGACCGCTTTGTGCCGGACGCAGACCATGAAGGGCTGATGCGCTTCTTTCTCACCTCGGCGGCCATCGGCATCCTTTATAAGGAGAATGCATCCATCAGCGGAGCGGAGGTGGGCTGCCAGGGCGAGGTGGGCGTGGCCTGCTCCATGGCCGCCGGTGGACTGACGGCCGCGATGGGCGGAACCAATGGCCAGGTGGAACACGCCGCCGAGATCGCCATGGAGCACAACCTCGGAATGACCTGCGACCCCATAGGCGGACT